>JANWZE010000001.1 GCA_025054955.1 Blastocatellia bacterium
CGATGCGTCTGCGGCGGGCGCAACGTTGAGAAGGCAAAATCCTATTGATGAATGTGTTCACAGTGATCCTCCCGATGTGTCAAGTTTTTTGGACGGGCTTACATGCTATCACGTGTTTTTGTCGGTTGTATAGTTGTCGCCTCATCGCCAGCCTGGTAATCATTCAATAAGATTGGCGAAGGGATAATACCAATTGCGTAGAGAAAGACCACGTTCACGCAGCCAAACAGCTTGGCGGAACTTGAGCTGACCGAGCGGTAATCTGCGGTCTGCACTCGGCATTTGGAAGTTTGGTTCCTGACGTATCGGACATCCGTTGGCACTTTTCATCCGTGGGCGAAGCTGCTCAGGAAAATCGCTCCCACAGATGACAGGTTCCCACGGGTGGAAGATCGGTTGACACGTGTTGGCGACCCCTTCCCGGTCGTGTTGGGTTCTGACACCATACGCGCAGAGAACATCGTTGACTGGCACTTGGGATGGTTTGCTCCTGCTATCCATTTTGCCTCTCAAACATAGCCTTTTTCCAGACTATTGGAGCTTGAAGCGACTGTGGTGAACTCTCTTCTTGACGAGCAGGATTGTTTATTGTATACAGAATACCGCAACCGAGAAGATGTTTGGACTCGGGGTGTATGGCTCATCGTTGGATAGGAGGTCTAACGGTTGTCATGGGTGGTTGTCTTGTGGGTCTAGAGCGGTCCTAGGTAGGAGGGCATGTGGGCAAAGTCACTGATTTAAGCTTTGACCGACAGTCTCAGTGGGACGCGGATAAAGCCGGCGGGGTGAATGTTCGCCTATTTTTGATCTGCAATGATCTGTGCGGCTTGCGTCATCCCCGTGCTCTTGTTGTTGACTCAATGCCATTGCGTGTGGAGCTGCCAGTTGACGTATCTGAAGTTTCAAACCTGAGGCGTGAAATCTGCAAAGCTGAAAACTGGTCAACTGACTCGAAGACCCCGTGTAGATAGTGGTTTAGGAAAGAACAGGTTTCTTGTTGTAATGGGCGAGCGTTAGCCTCCACCCAGGCAAAGGCCTTAACCAATGCCGCCGTATTCCGAGGCGGCGGCAGCTTGTTTGGAGGGTGCGTAGTTTGACCACTGGCCTTTGGCTTTGAGTATACGGATACCCTGTGGGACCTCCATAGGGGATACAGGATTGACAGGACGACCCCAAGAGGGCTTGAATACCCATCTATCTCTGTTGGTTTTCTTTTAAGGAATCGCCCATGTGCTATTGCACGCCACACACAATAAAAAGGACTCACACGGAGACACGGAGAGGCTCGGTTGGCCGGCCTCTGTGTTCTTAGTGTCTCCGTGAGGAAATGATCTTCACGGGAATCGGTCATGTGCAACAGCACGCCACGAAGAACGAAAACAGAGCACAGGAGGGAACGCCTGTGCCACATTCTCAAAGGAGGACTTCAATCGTGCCAGACCCATTAGCTTCTTACGCTTCAGCTCTCCTTGATTTTGTTGATGTGAACCTTTTTGATGAACGGCATCTACGGAAATTCAGCGGGTTTATGCCGTGGGGCAAGCACCACATGCTCGGTTTGCGACTGCTAGAACCGACTGGACGCCCCAATATCATGTACGGCTTGAAGAACAACACCCCGTTTGTCATGGATATTATTCGTCCTGGCGAGCGCATTGGGTTTTTGCCTGCTGAGCTTCCTCACCATTTGACTGGTGATTATGGATGGTGGCACATCAATACGACCGAGGAGATATACATTCCCGTGACGAGGACAGATGACAAAATTGCCTTCGTCATCGTCGAATCACTTTACGATGAACGTTACGATCAATTTGTTTGGTATTGCCCGACATGCTATCGGCGGTTGTTTGGGCGTGAGGTTAACACAGGACGATTGGGTGTAGATGGTTATTGGAAAGCTGAGCGTGCTGCCGTTGAAGAGTTCAACAGCGACGAACGACTGCGACTGTGCCAGGATTGTGGCACTGTTCATCCGAAGGCATACAGCTTTTTTGCGCCCGAGGAAGAAAAGAGCTGGTAGGCGCTCGCGATGGGAGGACTGGATGCCGAGCGTGACGTTTCTGCCCAGTGGAAAAGTTTGTTCGGCTGAGGCGGGCATGACGATCTTGCAAATTGCTCGCGACCACCAGGTCAATCTTTCTGAGTGTTGTGGTGGTCGAGCGATTTGCACAACATGTCGTGTGTTTGTCGAAGCCGGTTGGGAAAATCTTTCAGAAATCGGTGAGTATGAGTTTGACATGTTGGAGTTGCTGCATGTGAGTCCGACACTTCGATTGGGATGTCAAGCCAAAGTGTTTGGCGATGTCGTCGTGCGGATTCCCGAATAATGTCCTATCATAGGGCGTTCTGAGTTCACCCCTCAGGATCAAGGAGAGAAACCTATGGGTAAGTTTTCCACCTACAAGCGATTCACATTGACCGACGAAACGTCGAAGTACGAAACGGGCAAAACAATGCCGGGGATCAAATTCCTCGAAGAAGTGGAGCGGGACTACATTGAGCCGACAGCCCAGGCTCTGCTGAAGGACCCGGCGTTGCATTTGATGGCCAGCGAATCCTGCACTGATGAACAGTATTTCAAAGTGCTTGGACAGTTTTGGGCATTTGAGCGAGCGGTCGGGGCGTTACACGCCAATTGGTTGTTGGGATACACGCTTGGGCCGAACGGAGAATACCAGGAAGTGGAGTACATGGAGGTGCGTCAGATCTGGGAAGAGTTCAAACATGCGCGCCTCTATGAAGACGCCATCCTCCGGCTTGGTTATTTAGACAGTCGTTGGGAATTACATTCTCACCCGTGGTGCCAGCTTATACCGGAAGGGATGGCCTTGCTCAATTTCCTACAAGGCATGAGCCGGTATCCGATCCCGGTTCGTGCGGCAGCGAATCATCTGGCGTCGGAGGCGCCCTTTGTCTCGTGGTTTGCCAAGGCGGGCGAGGTGGTCCGAAATCGAATCGTCGCCGACTCGTTTGGCGCTCAGGTCCTTGAAGAGACGTGCCATGCCAACATTGGTCGGTACGTCGTCATGAAGTATGCTGATACGTCAGAGATTCAGGCGATGACCCGGTGGGCGTGTCAGATGGTATTGAAATACACGCAGCAATTTGGCATGGCGCTCTACGACTACCTACAGAAGCAGGAAGCCGATCAACTGCAGATTGTCGAGCGTTGGCATCGGCGTCGCAGCCGGAAGCGGTGAGGTGAGCATGGTCAAGCAGAACGTCTTTTTCCGAATCGTCGAGGAGAAATGTATTGATTGCGGCATCTGCCGAGAAGTCTGTCCGTACACGGCGGTATATATTAAGCCGATCCCTTTACGAATTAGTTTCGTGGTGGATGAGGCGCGCTGCACCGGCTGCGGGGGCGAAGATCATGCCATGTGTGTCCGGTTCTGTCCGGCGCCTGGTGCGTTGCAAGAGCTTGTGCGCGTGGCGTAATGAGCTTGTGCAGATGCTCGTTTTGACTTGCTCACTTGGACATAAGCATGAGACCTGAGCGAAAGGGAGAAGTCTTGCTGCTGCTGGTTGCCTTGATCTGGGCTGGCACCTACTCGGTTGATGGTGCGATGGTGCGGCAGGCTTCGCCGTTTCTCTATTTGACCATACGGTTTTTGCTGGCCGGTCTCTTGTTTGCCTGGTTGTTTCGGCATGTGCTCAGAGACTTGACCAAGCGAGTTGTCTGGCACGGTGTGTTGATTGGATTTTATCTCTACCTTGAGTTTTTCCTGCAACTTCAGGGGTTGGTCTATACCTCACCAGCGAAGATGGGGTTCATTACCGGGCTGTTCATTGTCATCACGCCGGTGCTCAGTGTTGCGCTGATCAATGCCCGTATCACAGTGGAGCAAGTTCTGGGAGTTCTTTTAGCCATGACCGGCTTCGCGATACTCGCGTTCCCCGAAAGTGGTGGCCGATTCAATATCGGTGACCTGATGGGCTTGGGAGCGGCGGTGGCTTCCTCGTTGCACATTCTGTATATGGGCGTCTATGTTCGGCAGCATGATGTGAATCAACTCAACCTTGTGCAGATTGTCGCGGCAGGCCTCTTTTTTCTGGTAACGGCATTGATCATTCAGGGAATTCTGGCGCTTTCGCCAACCGTGCCGGCATTGTTAGTTCAAGAAGCGCGCGGCATTCCTCTGACCTGGCAATTTCCTTTGTCGGTGATGTACACGGCGGTGTTGGCGACGGTGGTGCTGTTTTCTTTGCAGGCTCGTGGGCAGCGACACGTGACGCCGACGCGGACGGTGATCATCTTCAGTTTGTCGCCGGTGTTTGCTGCCATCATCTCGTATTTGACCCTTGGCGATTGGATCGGCTGGCGCGGTTATGCAGGTGGCTTGTTGACGGTGCTTGGCGTGATCGTATCGGAGCTGAAGCTGTGGCCGCGAGCTGCCGCAGCCGTCCGTCCTGTTGCTGACGCGCAGACGCAAGAGGGAACGTCATCAGATGGCGCTTTCTGAGTCGGAAATCATTGAGCTGATCCAGATCCGTCGGCATCTTCATCGGCGACCTGAGTTGGGATTCCAAGAAGAGGCGACGGGACGGTTCATTGCCAGTTATCTGCGTGAGCTCGGCTGCGAGGTTCAGACGGGAATTGGCGGAACAGGTGTTGTTGGCCTGTTGCGCGGCAAACACAGTGAACGAGTAGTTCTCTTGCGAGCCGACATGGACGCGCTGCCCATTCAGGAAGCCGTTCCCAGTGATTATCAATCTGAGCGGCCTGGTGTGATGCATGCTTGTGGACATGACGGACACATGGCGATGGCATTGATGGCGGCGCAACGATTGAATGCAGAAAAGTCAACACTGAACGGCTCGGTGAAGTTTGTCTTTCAGCCGGCCGAAGAACTGCTCAGTGGAGCGCAGCGGATGGTGGATGATGGTGTGTTGAATGACCCAGCCGTGCAAGCTGCGTTTGGCGTTCACTTGTGGAACAACCTTGATGTTGGGCAAGTTGGTGTGGTCGCTGGCCCGATGATGGCGTCGGTGGATCGTTTTGAGCTTTTGATCACGGGGCGAGGCGGGCATGGCGCCATGCCGCATCAGACGATTGATCCGATTGTGGTGGCGGGTCACGTAGTGACTGCGTTGCAAACGATTGTCAGCCGCTCTGTGAATCCGTTGGAGCCGGCGGTGGTGACGATCGGGACCATTCATGCCGGAACGGCCTTCAATGTGATTGCCGATACGGCGTTGATGAGCGGCACGGTGAGAGTGTTTGACCGGATCAGTTATGAATCCGTGCCGCACCAGCTTGAGCAGATTGTGGCTGGCGTTTGTCACGCATTTGGCGCTGAGTATGAGCTGCGGTACGATCGGTTCTGTGAGCCGATGGTCAATGACGCAGCGATGGCGATGTTGGCCAGTCAGGTGGCCAGTCAGATTGTTGGCACAGGTAACGTCGTTGGCACAAACGAGGCGCGCACGACCTGTGGTGAGGACATGTCGGTCTTTCTGAAGCATGTCCCCGGCTGTTATCTGTTCGTAGGTTCACGCAATCGAGCCAGGCAACTGGATCAGCCGCATCACTCCGCCCGGTTTGATTTTGATGAAGCGGCCTTGCCCATCGGAGTCGAAATTTTGGAAGGCTTAGCAAAAAGCTATTTAGCGGAAGCCGTGTGAGTGGTACCAACAGGAATCCGCACGAACCTACGTGGCGGAACTAGCAAAAAGCTATTTAGCCAAGGCTGTATGAGTGGCGCAGCGTTGTTAGAGCAATTGTGAACACACGAAGTATCTGCTGTGGCGAGTTGGGAGAGGCTGTATGAGTGGCGCAGCGTTGTTAGAGCAATTGCGGTCGGCGCGGATGGTGGATTTGACTCATCCTTACGCTGTCGGCATGCCCTACTGGCCTGGGCGGTTGCAGCATCCGTTTGAGCACATTGTCGAAGAGGTTCGACCGCGCGTCTGGGGCGGTTGCTTTACGATGGCTGAGCATTCGGGCACGCACGTGGACGCGCCGCGACACTTTGTCGCTGAAGGGCGGTCAGCCGAAGCGTTGAAGGTTGAAGAGATGATCTTGCTGGGTGTCGTCATTGATGTGAGTGATCAAGCGGCAACGGACCCCGACTATTCGCTCACGGTTGATGACATCCGGCGGTGGGAACATCGGCATGGGCCGATTCCGCTGGGCGCGGCCATCCTGCTGCACAGCGGCTGGGGGCGACGGTGGCGCGATGCCGAGGCTTATTTGAACAAAGATGCTGAAGGTGTCTTACATTTTCCTGGTTACTCTGGTGAAGCTGCCCGCTTTTTGGTTCAAGAGCGCCGGGCCACGCTGCTCGGTGTAGATACGCTCAGCGCCGATAACATGGTCAGGACGCTGGCTGAGGATTCGCCGGTTCATCGTCTCGTGCACGAGGCGGATGGTCTGATCCTTGAGAATGTGGCCCACGTGGAGAAGCTGCCAGCCACTGATTTCATCCTATTCGTTTCGTCTATTCCCATTGAAGGAGCGACAGGCGCGCCCGCGCGCGTGTTTGCGCTGGTGTAGGTAGAGTCAGCCGGCTCAAACCGGCGACTAACGGTCACAGAGAGCTTTGACATGGCAGCGCACCCCTTGCTGGTTGGTCGTCACCGTCTAACCCGATCGGGCGAGCTGTGGATGGTTGGATGTATTGTGGGTTATGTCGCGTCTTACTTATTCGACCGAGTCGCTGTTGCTCATGTTGATCCGTTGATTGGCCCGTTGTTTCGGCGATTGCCGAGCTTGTTAATGGGGGTCATTTTGATTTTCGTTCAACAGACAGCAGCGCAATTGAATCCATCCTCTGAAAAGTTTGTGGGTCGAACGACGATTGGGATTTTTCTAATTTCTGGTGTGCTGCAAACGTTTGGGGCCTTTTCTTATTATTATGCGCTTCGGTTTGGTGGGGTCACGTTGACAGCGCCGATCACCCAAACGCTCGTATTATGGGGCGCGATTGCCGGGTGGGTTTACTTGGGCGAGCGGTTTAGTCCAAAAGGGTTGATGGGGATTGCGATTGTCTCCATAGGGATCATGTTGCTCAGCTATGGGCAGAGCCGTGGCGTGGCTGTCTCGGAGCAATGGGTCTATGCTGTGCCGCTGGCCTTGGTGAGCGCGATGACGTGGGGAATCGGCGGCGTGTTGTGGCGCGATGGTCAGTTGCGAGGCGCCCATCAATCTACTTCGATCTTTTTGCAATTCAGTTCTTCTATTTTTCTGACCATTCTCGTGCTGGCGCTCATGGGGCGGCTGGAAGCGATTGCAGAGGCCAGTGGGCGAGACTTGTTGATTCTCTCTGGCAGCGGGATTTTATCCGGCATCATCGGCGTCTACTGCATGTTCATGGCTTTGCGGTTGATGTCGGTGGCCAGGGTCTATACGCTCTACTCGCTGGTGACGATTGTATCGGTGGTGTTGGCGTATGTGGTGTTAGGCGAATATATCAATAGGGTGATGCTGATAGGAATTTTGCTGACGTGTTTTGGAGTGGTGCTGGTGCAGACATTCAAGCCAGCGCGCGAGCGGGTCGCTTGAATCGTTGATATGATTTGAGCGTTCGTTGAGGGATTCTTGTATGCAGCAACAGGTTTCACCGGTTGATTATTTGATTGTCAATGGCTTGTTGGTGACCATGGACGCGACGCGTCGCGTAATCACCGATGGGGCGATTGCCATTCGCGCCGATCGCATTGTCGAGGTAGGGAAATCGGCTGAACTGATTGCCAAATATGCAGCCAAGCGCGTGATTGATGCCTCATCGAAGGTGGTCACGCCAGGCCTGATCAACTGTCATGCGCACGCCACAGGCGAACCGTTGACCAAGGGATTTGTTCCCGATGACACGCCGTTTGAGGAGAACGTGTTTCAGTGGCTCTGTCCGCTCTATTCAGTTCATGAAGCTGAAGACGAGTACCTGTCGGCGCTGCTCATCAGCATCGAGATGCTCAAGACGGGGACGACGTGTTTTTTAGAGGCGGGGACTGTATGGTTTGTTGATCGGGTGGTCGAGGCGCTTGTCGAAGTTGGGATTCGCGCGCGCGTAGGGAAGTGGGTTTGGGACATGCCGCAGGAGCCGCGCGTCTATCGGCAGACGACCGATCAAGCGATCCGCAATCTTGAGCAGACACTGGTGCAATTTCGTTCGCAGGCTGAGGGTCGGGTGCAGGCCTGGAGCATGATCATCGGGCATACAACCTGCTCAGATGAGTTGATGAAGGCGGCCAAGCACTATGCTGACGCCTATCAGGTTGGCTTGAACATGCACATGTCGCCGGCGGCGATGGACCCCGAAGGATTTTTGCAACGCACTGGCCGACGGCCGCTGGAGCATATCGCTGAACTGGGTGTCCTGGGTCGCAATGTCGTACTGGTTCACATGGTGCACGTCAACGACGACGAGTTACGAATTGCGCGTGAGCATGAGGTGAACGTGGTGCATTGCCCAACGACGGCGCTCAAAGTTGCCTACGGCGTGACGCAGATTGGCAAGTTTCCTGAAATGCTGGAGGCGGGCGTGAACGTATGCCTGGGCTGTGATGGCAACAATGCCGCCAATTACATGGACATGTTGCGGGCCGCGTATTTGGCAGCCGGATTGTTCAAGGATGCGCGGCGAGACCCGAAGATGATTCCAGCAGAGGTGGCGTTTGAAATGGCCACGCGACATGGAGCCAAGGCGATGCTGATGGCCGATGAGATTGGTTCACTAGAAGCGGGCAAGAAGGCAGACATTGTTTTGTTTGATCGGCGTCGCCCGGAGTGGGTGCCATTGCACAATGTGGCCAATTCGTTGGTGTACTCGGCGACCGGCCAGAGCGTGGACACGGTGTTTGTAGACGGACGGATCGTTGTCGAGCAGGGGCGAATGACGACGGTAGATGAAGAGGAAATCTATCGGCGCGCGCAAGCGGCCGGAGAAGCCATCATTGCTCGAACCGGATTACCACGGAAGATGAAGTGGCCGGTTGTGTAACTAAAGACCGCAGGAGACGAACCGACAATGAAGGCGATCATCTATCATGAGTTCGGCGACGTTGATGTGTTGCGGTATGAAGATGTCCCGCTGCCTGAAATCAATGATGATGAGGTGTTGGTGCGCGTCCGCGCCGTTTCGCTCAATCACCTTGATCATCTGCAACGAAAGGGACCGGCCTGGCTTCCCGGCTTCAGCTTGCCACATATCGCCGGGATGGATGCTGCCGGTGAGGTTGAGCGCGTTGGGCAACAGGTTACCAATGTGAAGCCAGGTGATCGCGTAGTGATCAATCCTTCGATCAATTGCAAGCATTGTCGCCGGTGTATCAACGGGGAAAACAATTACTGTATGGCGCTGAAGGTATTTGGTGGCAACGTCAATGGCGGTTTTGCTGAATTTGCCAAGGCGCCGGCCACGCACGTCTATCGGTTGGCGGACAACATGTCGTTCGAGGTGGCGGCGTGCATGCCGACTGTTTATGTCACGGCCTGGCACGCGCTGGTTGATCGAGGCCGGCTCTCTGTGGGTGAGACCGTGCTCATCCATGCGGCGGGCAGCGGTGTGGGCATGGCGGCGATTCAGATTGCGAAACTATCGGGAGCGTGCGTGCTGACAACAGCCGGCTCCGATGAGAAAGTGGCAAAGGCCTATAAGCTGGGCGCGGATGTCGCTATCAATTATCAGCGTGATGATTTCGTCGCCGTTGTCAAGGAAGTAACCCAGGGGCGAGGCGTTGATCTGGTGCTGGAACACATTGGTCCGGCTACATGGGACAAGAGCGTGTTGTGCTTGCGCGAGCGCGGGCGCCTTGTGCACTGCGGGGCGACGACAGGGGTGAACGTCACGATCAACTTGCCCTATTGTTATCATTTTGGAATTAACATCATTGGCTCAGATGGCTTCACCAATGCCGAGTTTGAAACCGTCTTATCGTTGTTCAATCAAGGGAAATTTAATCCTGTGATTGATAGCATCTATCGGTTGGAACAAGCTGCTGAAGCCCAGCGCCGGATGAGCGAACGGAATCTGTTTGGCAAGATCGTTTTGCGCCCTCATGAAACAACACACTCGCCGTTCTGATCACAGGCATCACTTGTTAAGGAGGACACACAAATGGAGATTGATATTAAGAGCATGGAAGTGAAGGCAAAAGCGCAGTGGACGCATCTGGCGCTTCACGTTAGGAATTTGGATGCGAGCGTTGATTTCTACACCAAACACACGCCGCTCAGAAAAATCCATGAGCGGTATGATGAAGTCACCAAGATGCGCACAGCGTGGCTCAGTGATCGTCCACCGGGGCGAGAGACGGAATATGTGTTAGTGCTAATTGAAGGGAATCCTCCGCAGATTCCCGGCGCGCAGCCGCAACTGCCGATTGCGCCGGTCAGTCACATGGGGTTTTCGGTCGAGACGCCCGAAGACGTTGATCGCATTGCTGAGCAAGCCCGCGCGGCTGGGATTCTGAAGTTTGGCCCAGTGTACCTGGATGACGTGGTCGGTTACATTTGCATCATCGCTGATCCAGACGGTCACCAATTGGAATTTTCCTATGGCCAGGTGCTGGGTTAGGGCGGATGATTCGTCATCTTGTTCTCTTCAAGTTCAAGCCGACGACAACGCGTGAGCAGAGACGGTTGCTCGCAGCGACGTTTGAGCAATTAGCCAGTCAGATCGCGGGTGTGCGACGGATCGAGGTCTATGAGGACATGCTGCGGCTGGAGGACTCATTCGATATGGCTGTGTTTGTGCTGCTCGCTGACCGCGCCAGTTTGCATCGCTATGGCGAGAGTCCGGAGCGACAGGCCGCTAGTCAGATGGCCCGTGCTTTCTGCGAGCGCGTAGTATTGTTTGACCACGAGCTTGAGGATGAGTCAACCGGAGGCGTCGGACCGTGATGGTGCGTCTTGATGGAAGAAGTCGCCTGTAGGTCCAGGAGAGCAAAAACTCAGGAGGCGTCGGACCATGACGATGCGTCTCGATGTGAATGTCTTTCCCGTAAGCAAAATCCTATTTGACAAACCAACACGACTGGAGGCGGATTGCTTGGTGGTTGACCGGGAGCAGATATGCGCCTTGGTGTTGGAAGACCCGCGCATTGCCAATGTGCAGGTGGACGTAGCCGAGCCAGGCCAGTCAGTGCGCATCATTCATGTGTGTGACGCCTTTGAGCCGCGCCTGAAAGTGGCTGGTCCGGGCGTTTGCTATCCCGGCGTGATGGGACCGGTTGATACGGTTGGTCACGGCGTGACGCATTGTCTTCGAGGCATGGCCGTGTTGCTTTCGTGCGAATATCCGCGGCTGATTGAGACCGGCATTGCCGCAGCGCCGGAAGCGATTCTGGACATGTCTGGTCCGGGCGCTCTCAGCCCGTTGTCTCAGACGCTCAATCTGGTGCTGGTGCTCGAACTGGCGCCGGGTTATTCGCAAGGCGATTACGGACAAGCTGTGCAACGAGCTGGCTTGAAGGTCTCGCGCCACCTGGCCGAGCTGACGCGCACTCAGTCGCCGTCGCACACGGAGCGTTATGAATTGCCGCCCGTTCCTCAACCACTGCCGCGGGTGGTCTACATTCATCAGATGTACACGCACTTGAACATCCCATCGCCCTACGTGACCTGGTACGGGATGCCGATCACCGATTGGATGCCGATGTGGGTCCATCCCAATGAAATCCTCGATGGAGCGTTGCTTTCGGGCGTTGTCGGCAAGGATGCTGTGCGTCCGACCTCGTGGGAGCATGTCAATCATCCAATCATCCGCCGGCTCTACGCCGCGCACGGGACCGAGGTGGATTTTGCCGGCGTCATTCTGCATCGCACGCGGTTTGAGGTGTTCGAGGAAAAGCAGCTATCGGCCAACCAAGCGGCCAAGCTGGCTCAATTGATCGGAGCGACGGGTGCCTTAATCACTTGGGTCGGCGCCGGCAATGCCTTCATTGAAGGCATGCTGACAGTTCAAGCGTTGGAGCGAGCTGGTATCAAGTCGGTCTTCATGACGTATGAACATGGCGGACGCGAAGGGGCTGAATCGCCGCTGATGTTCACCGTGCCTGAGGCTGACGCCATTATATCGGTCGGCAGTTTGGATCGTCCAAAGGTGTTGCCGCCGGTCGCTCGCGTCATCGGTGGAGATACGGTGAATTTAAATCCTGAAGCGGGCGAAGAACGCATACCGGCGGCTGGGGAAATTGCTCTGGATTGGCATCTGCCTGTGCTGAGCGGCACCGATAATTGGGGCTTCGGCTGTCAGACCTGTGTGGAGTATTAACGGCATGAGCGCGACCTATCATCTGGCTGTCAATGGCACGCTGATGCGCGGGTTTGAACTCAATAAGAATTTGCTTGATGTCGGCGCCACCTTTGTGTGTGAGACGAAAACGGCCCCGCACTATCGCCTCTGGTCAATTGATGACCGGTATCCTGGCATGCTCCGCGTTCAACCGCCGGAGCGGGGCGCCGCTATCACGGTTGAGGTCTGGGCGCTCGATGCCGCTGGCCTGGTCACGGTGTTGGCCGGCGAGCCGCCCGGACTCGCCATCGGGCAGGTGCTCCTCGCCGACGGAACGTCCACATTCGGCGTGTTGGCTGAGCCATGGATTATTGCGGGTCAGCGCGAGATCACCGAGTTTGGTGGATGGCGTGAATATCTGCGTGCAGTAGGGAGGTCGGCTGGTGAGTAACAGACCGATTCGAGTTGTGCATTACCTGAATCAGTTTTTCGGCGGCATCGGCGGCGAAGACAAGGCCGATGTTGGCTGGCAGATTCGTGAGGCGCCGGTTGGCCCCGGCGTTGGATTGCAGCGGCAGTGGGGCGAACGAGCGCGCATTGTGGCAACGCTCATCTGCGGCGATAACTACTTCCAAGATCACATTGCGACGGTTCGCGCTGAGGCGCTCGCCGCGCTCAAGCAATATCAACCTGATGTCGTTGTTGCCGGGCCGGCGTTTCATGCCGGGCGATATGGCTTGGCCTGCGGCCAGGTGTGCAAGCTCGCTGTCGAACAGGGGATCGCGGCAGTCACTGCAATGTATCCGGAGAATCCAGCCGTCTCGCTTTATCATCGTGACGTTTACATTTTGCCCACAGGTGATTCGGCCGCTCAAATGCGCGACGTGCTGCCACGTTTGGCCGAATTTGCTTACCGACTCGCTTGCGGGGAAACGATTGGCCCGGCGCACCGTGAAGGATACATCGCGCGTGGTGTGCGTCAGGTGGTGTGGGACGAACGGACAGCCGCTCAACGCGCCGTGCAGATGTTGAGAGCCAAGCTTTTCGGCGAACCATATCAAAGCGAAGTGCCCGTTGAAGCCTTTGATCGCATCACGCCGGCTCCGCCGGTGAACGATCTGTCTATGGCTTCGCTGGCCATTGTCACGACATCGGGATTGGTCCCTGCGGGCAATCCTGATGGGTTTAAGAGCATGAATGAATCGCGCTGGCAGTCTTACCCGATTGCCGATGAGCAAGCTTTGCGGGCCGGTCAGTGGGAGCCGGTGCACGGTGGATATGACACGCGCTTTGTGCGGGAGAATCCTCATTTGGTTGTACCGCTCGATGGATTGAGAGAATTAGAGCGTGAGGGTGTGATTGGGCGGCTCCATCCGATGTTGCTTGCCACCGTCGGCGTGGGGACGCCGATCTCAGCCGGGAAACGCATGGGAGAAGAAATCGCCGACGAGCTGCATCGGGCCAATGTCAGCGCGGCGATTTTGACATCCAACTGAGCGACCTGTTCTCGTTGCGGCGCAACGATAGCCAAAGCAATTGAAGAGGCCGGTATTCCGGTTGCTTTCATTACAGCGTTAACAGCGTTGGCTCACGATGTCGGCGCGCCCCGCATTGTGCAAGGCATCGCCATTCCTCATCCTTGTGGAAATCCGGCGTTGCCGCCTGAACGTGATCGTCAACTGCGTCGGCGCATCTTGTTGACAGCGTTGAAAGCCTTGCAGACACCGGTGGAGACACCAACCGTGTTTCGTGATCCTCAAGTGCTCGTTTGATGCGATTGGAAGTAGGGACATTTCACGTCAGCAAGGTGCGTTCGGCCGCTGCCACTGAGCTTGTCGGTGACGAGCTGCGCATCAACCAAGACGAATTGATCGCCTTGGTCATGGAAGACGCGACATTCCGTCACGCTGAGTTGGCTGTTGTGCATCCAGGTGAGAATACGCGCATCATTCATGTGCTTGATACGATTGAACCGCGCGTGAAAGTCGCCGGCCCCGGTGGCGCGTTTCCTGGCTTGATCGGTCCGATGGATACAGTGGGTCAGGGAAGAACACATCGGTTGGCCGGACTCGCCGTGATGGAGACAGCCGAAGTGCCCTGGCGTCAAACTGGCGGTCTGCTGCGCGTGCGTGAGGGGATTGTGGACATGACCGGACCCGGCGCCGACTGTAGCCCGTTTTCTCAGACGGTCAATCTGGTCCTCGTGCTTGAGCTACAGCCGGATTGTTCCGATGAAGAATACGATCATGCGATTCGATTGGCCGGGCTCAAGGTAGCCGACCGTTTGGCCAGGACTACTGTGGATCAAGCCGCACCGCAGTATCGCACCTATGATCTGACGCCGAGCGATGCATCACTGCCGCGCGTTGTTTACGTCCATCAAATTCAATCGCAAGGACCGTTCTCGCGGACGTTTTACTATGGTCAACATCTGGACCAGTTGATACCAACGCTTGTCCATCCTAATGAGCTGCTGGACGGCGCGTTGGTCAGCGGCAACAACGTGGGACAGAGTATGAAAACGCCGACGTGGTTGCACTGCAATAATCCGGTTGTGCAAGAGCTGTATGATGGGCATGGCCGCGAATGGAACTTCTGTGGCGTCATTCTCTCGCGCGGTCACTACTACGGCATTGATGAAAAGCAGCGTAGCGCCCATCAAGTGGCCAAGCTGGCGCAGATGCTCGATGCGCAGGGCGCGGTGGTGACATGGGAAGGCGGCGGCAATTCAATTATCGAAGCCATGCTCACGGTTCAATCGCTGGAGCGTGCCGGCATCAAGACAACAATCATTGCTTATGAACTGGGTGGCCCGGATGGACGGGCAACACCAACGCTGCTCTACTCAGCTCCTGAAGCTGATGCCATTGTCAGTTGTGGAACCTATGAGCGTCCAGTGCAATTGCCGGCTGTTGAACGCGTGGTCGGTGGCACGCATGTGCGACTGGATCGCGCAGGCGAGGCAACGATGCTGCCGGCAGTTGGTCCCTTGCACTTTGACACGAGTTTGGAAATCTACTGTAGCGTTAATCAAGTGGGATTTGGTCGCCGCCGCTGCGTTGCTTATTGAATTGAGCTGAAGCGCAGTCCGAGCCGTCACGCGCGTGCGCTTGCAACGGTTTCCGCAGTAGACCAAGTCACAGGATATGCCGACTCAAGCAAGACAGCAAATTGAAGACCCGCGAGCGCCTGCTTCAAGCGGGCTCAGGCGGGCACGCTAGAGGCGTGCGCTCCCGGGGCTTTTCAGAGGAGCATGCGTTTTGGAGTGCGGCGGCAAGCCCGCAGGGCGCGACGCCGCTTTGGCCTGGTGCGGAGTGTTGGGACGGAAAGCGCCGTCGCCGCTT
>JANWZE010000002.1 GCA_025054955.1 Blastocatellia bacterium
AATGGCTATCCCTCATGCAACCGTTGCCGGTCTGTAGCGATGCCGATCGTAGAGCCGGAAGACCAGTAGCGGAAGCAAGCTCACCACCAGTACCCCGGCTGCGAAGCCGAATTGCTGTCGCGTCCCAAACAGGTCCAACAACCGTCCGAACAGCGCATGGCCAATCACTCCGCCCACGCCAATGAAGACAGCAAAGAAAAGCGCCTGCCCAGTGCTCTTCAGTTCGGGCTTGATGATCTCCGTGATGAGCAGTTGCGACGCCACCAGAAAACCGCCAAATGTGAAAGCATGTAGCGCCTGAACAGCGAAAACAGGCACAACCCCGTCAATGAACAGGTGCGCCGTCCACCGCGTCATCGTCGCCAGCACACAAAGCAACAGCATGTTGAACGCGCCGACTTTTTTGTATAAGCGCACCGAGAAATAGATCAACACGATTTCGGTAACGCCGCCGAACGCCCACGCCGCGCCGATCAAGTTTGTCGGCAGTCGCAGGTCTCTTAGAAAGAGCGTGTAGCCCACCAAGTATGAGGAGTAACCGATGCCGTATAGGAAACAAAAACCGAGAAACCAAAGCACCCGGCGGTCTCGAATCAGCTCTATCGTATCTTTGGAGCGAAGCCCCTGACCATCGCTTTCGATCTTCGGCAGCGTGAAACCAAGGGGGATTTGAATCGCCAACAGGAGAATCAGTCCGTAGAACATGGCCAGCACGTGCGTCTGCCTAATGATCCACCCCATCAGCAACGAGCTGGCCACGAAGCCGAATGCGCCCCAGTGACGAATGTGACCGAAGTCTTTTCCGGTTTGCTTGACGTAGGCGAGCGTGATGGCATCCAGCATCGGGCCTAGCGCCGGCAGAAATGCGCCCACCACAAACATAGCCGTGATCACAATACCAAAACTGCTGGGGATGAACAAAAAGGCGACGTTGGCCAGCAACCCGCCTGCAAGCGCCAGCACGTATAGCTCGGTACGCCGCTTCGTTCGGTCAGCCAGATAGCCCCAGATTAGCGGAGTAAAAATCGTGTGCAGCGGCAGGATGCCTAGAGCGACCCCAATCTGTGTGCCGTCCAGGCCGAGGCTCGCCAGAAATAACGGAAAATAAGGATAGAAGAATCCGACAACCGACCATAAAAGAAAGTACGAAACCGATAGATACACATCCTGACTCAGTCGCATGTCATTCCCTCTCCATCACGGCACGAGCACACTTTTAATTGAAAGCCATCCGGCCGTGCTTTGTAACGCCTCAAACGCGCGATCCAATGAGAAACGATGCGATACCAGACGATCAAAGGGGAATCGCTCGCCTTGCTTTCTCAAAAACTCGATGGCCAGCGCCATGTGACGCGGCTCGCTCGCCCATGAGCCATAAACGGTCAATTGCTTCCGGGTGATGACATGCGGATTGATCTCGGTCGCTCCGGCATCGCCATAGTGGCCGAGCACCAGGTATTTTCCGCCATCACGACACATCTCGAACCCTTCAGGTACGACCGCCGGCATTCCCACACATTCAATCACCACGTCAGCGCCGTAACCGCTCGTAAGCTGCTTGACGCGCTCAATGCGCTCCGTTGCATTTGTGATCTCCTGGATGTTGATCGTATGATCGGCGCCAAACGTTTTGGCCAGTTCCAGCCGATGCGCTGGCCCGCCGATCATAATGGTGGTGAGCGCCCCGGCGCTTTTGGCCACTGCAAGCGCCGCCAGACCGACCGGCCCGCTGCCTTGAATTACAACCGTATCACTCCAACCAATGCCAATGCGCTCGATGCCGTGAATGGCCGTGTTGAGCGCGCAGCCCGCGCCCACGACCATCTCTGTGGATAAATCGCTCAACTTGAAGATGGCCGTGCCGGGCAATAGGTAGTGATATTCAGCATAGCCACCCAAAAGATGAGGAGTATGATCGCAGTTGTAGGTGATCCCGTAGGCTTTGCGCTTCAAGCAGCGGGACGGCTGGCGTTTTTGCACACAGTAGTAGCACTGACCGCAAAGCCGCCCGGCATACCAGGCCACCCGATCTCCTTCCTGAAGCGGTGCGCCTGTCCAATCCATTTCTAGTCCCTCGCCGAGTTTCACCACTGTCCCCACCGTTTCGTGACCGAGAATGAGCGGACGTGGGATCGGCAGTTGCCCTTTCCACAGATGCACATCGGTGCCGCAGATGCCGGCCATCTGCACGCGCACAAGCGCCGCGCCCGGCTCAATCTGATCCGGCAGCGGATACTCACGTATTTCCAACGGCTGATGAAAGTCCGGCATCACTGCCGCCTTCGCTGTTGCCATACCTCATCCTCCCTCCTTGAGAATGTGGCACAGGTGTTCCCGCCTGTGCTCCGTTTTTACTCTTCGTGGCATGCTGTTG
Source organism: Blastocatellia bacterium (assembly GCA_025054955.1). NCBI lineage: Bacteria > Pseudomonadati > Acidobacteriota > Blastocatellia > Blastocatellia bacterium. The sequence continues at coordinate 2,375 of JANWZE010000002.1, forward strand.
CGCATGGGCGACTCCCATGTAAATGTGGCACAGGCGTTCCCGCCTGTGCTCGATTTTCATCCTTCGCGACGTGCTGTTAGACATGAGCGATTTCCCCTTGAGATGTTACACAGGTGTTCGCGCCTGTGCTCCACTCTCATCCTTCGTGGCGTGTCCTGTTGAGTCCGCTCGTAGCGAGTGCTCCCGGGTTTTCAATTTAACGCCTTCAAGAATTCGATCACGATATGATTAAAGGCCTCCGCGTGCTCGATGAAGAGTAGATGCCGCGCGCCCTCCAGCACGCGCAATTGCGAACCCGGAATGCTCGCGGCCAGACGGCGCGAATTCTCCGCCGGAACAATCGGATCATCGTCACCGGTCACAATCAACGTCGGTATGCGCAGCGACGGCAGGCGCGATTCCGTCTCAAACGTGAGGCAGGCGACGAATTGTCGCAACCAGGCTTCACGCGGCGGCAGATGCGCTCGCCTCACAGCAATGAACTCGTTGACCAGATCAGGATGCTCAGCGATGAATCGGTCGCTGAAGCGAAGCGAGAGCCCCTTTCGTAAGGCAACCTCCGGGTCCTCAGCTTCCAGCTCCGAGCGCATCTGCGCTGCCGTCTCCGCTGACATGAGCACGGCGTTTTTCCCACCGAAACTCGATGAGACGAGCACAAGGCTGGCCACCAGGTCGGGGTAACCGAGCGCCAACTCCTGCGCAATATATCCGCCCATCGAGTGGCCGAGCACGTGCGCCCGTTCGACCTTCAGAGCGCGAAGCAGCATGGCTGCATCGTCAGCCATCATCTTAATCGTGTACTCTGTGTCAGGTTTGTCGGACTGGCCCGCGCCTCGATTATCAAAGGCAATGGTGACGAATTCCCTGGCCAGCGCCGGAATCTGCCGATACCAGCTCCAGGCGCCGAATCCCAATCCGGCAATGAGCAGCAACGGAAGTCGCCCAGAATGCTCGTGGGATTCGCCGCCGTGAATTTCGTAATAAAGCTCGATCTCGTTGACTTTGATCTTCGGCATGTTCGCTTGCATTCAGCATTCAGCTCAAATTCAAGACCAGCACGCGCGGTTCGGTCATCTCTTCGATAGCCGAGCGCACGCCTTCGCGGCCAAACCCGGAATCTTTCACACCTCCATACGGCATGTGATCGGCACGATAGGTCGGCACATCGTTCGCCATGAGTCCGCCGACTTCGATCATCTGATAGGCGCGAACGATGCGGTTCACATCACGAGTGAAGACGCCCGCCTGCAATCCATAGCGCGAGGCATTGATCCATCGGAGAGCTTCTTCAAAATCGGTATAACGGCTTACGATGACAATGGGCGCGAATACTTCCTCGCAGCTTACTTTCATCTCCGGCGCAACATCAGTGAGCACCGTCGGCATGAGAAATGCGCCACTGCGTTCACCGCCGATAAGGACCTTCGCGCCGGCCTGAACCGCTTCACGAATCCAGCTCTCGGCGCGTTCGGCGGCAGCCACGTTGATCATCGGACCGACATCGGTGGTTTCATCCTTCGGATCGCCGACGATCAGGTTTCTGACGCCCTCCAGCACCCGCGCCAGAAATGGTTCGTACACAGCCTCATGCGCGTAGATGCGCTGCACGGAGATGCAGGTTTGACCGGCGTAAGCAAACCCGCCTTGCACCGAGCGTCGCGCCGCGTAATCGAGGTCAGCATCCTCATGCACGATGACAGCGGCGTTTCCACCGAGTTCCAACGTGACTTTCTTTTTCGGCACTTGTGCTTTCAACATCCAGCCGACAGCGGCGCTGCCGGTGAACGTGAGTTTCTTGATGCGCTCGTCGGCGAGCATCCGTCCGGCGACATCGTTAGAGCAGGGAAGGACGCTCAAGCCCCCGTCAGGCCAACCCACCGCGCACACCAGTTCGCCCAGCCGCAACGCCGACAGCGGTGTCTGCGGCGCTGGCTTGATGATGATGGGATTGCCCGAAGCGAGCGCCGGAGCCACCTTGTGCGCGACCAAATTCAGAGGGAAGTTGAACGGCGTGATGCCGAGAATCGGCCCGATGGGAAATCGGCGAACGATAGCCCAGCGATTCTCTGACCCGGCCAACCAATCAAGCGGCAGCAATTCGCCGCCCAATCGCTTGGCTTCTTCTGCTGCCACGGTGAATGTCTGCACGGCGCGAGTGACTTCAGTGCGCGCATCGCGTATTGGCTTGCCCGCTTCCAGTGTGATCAGTTCGGCCCATTCTTCTTTGCGTGCGGCCAGCTCGCTCGCTACGCGGCGAAGAACGTCCGCGCGCGCGTAAGATGGCAACTGTCGCGTCGTCTCAAACGCCGAAGCCGCCCGCGCAATCGCTTCGTCAGCATCGTGCGCCGACGCATAGTTGACCACGGCGATCACATCCTGATTGTACGGATTGCGAATCTCCACTTTCTCCGCCGACGTTCGCCGCTCGCCGCCCACGATGAAGGGATACTCTTTCGTCATAGTTCACCTCCCGCGCCGAGAGTTTTAACGACTCGCGGCGCAGGTCGCAACTCTTTCGCGTTCACCAATTCAACTTCAACGCAAATTGAATGACACGCGGGCCCGTGCTCGTGCTGGAAATTCGCCCAAATGCCGCCGACACCACGTTCGAGTCGGGATTGGCAAAACTCGGCGTGTTCGTCAGGTTGAAAAACTCGGTGCGAAATTCCAGGCGCGTTGTTTCTCGGATCGGAATGAACTTGATGAGGGAGAAATCGAGATTGCGCTGATCCGGGCCGCGCAGGATGTTTCGTCCCGTGTTGCCGAACGGCGCGCGCGGATCGAACGTCGCACCAAGCGGTGGCACAAACGCCGCCGTGTTGAAGAAACGATCGAGCCGCGCTATTACCGGCCCACTCAGCTCGGCTGAACCGTTGAATCCCGCTGCGAAATTAGCTCGCGTCAGATTTGTCCCACCGCCGCCACTGGTAGCAAACACAGTGAAGGGCAAGCCGGACTGAATCGCCGCAACGCCGGCGATTTGCCAATCGTTGAGCAGGCGCTGGCCAAGACCTGAAGCACCGCCGTAGAACTTCGGTAGGTCATAGACGAAGCTGTAGACGAACCGATGCGTGCGATCCCAATCCGAGAGCCCGCGATTCAACCGATGATTCTGCTGATCGCCGGGATTGGCCGCCAGATCGCCCGCCAGCGGCCCGGAATTCGTGTCTATGGATTTGCTGAGTGTATACGACGCGAGGAACGAGAGGCCGTGACTCAACCGCTTGGTCACCGACAGTTGCAGCGAATGGTAGTACGATTGGCCCGTCGTTTGAATCAAGTGTGTGCCCGCTGCGATATTGCCGTTGTTAGAAAATCCCGCCAGCGGCGTCACAAACTGCCCCGTCGCCGGATTAAAAACGGGCTGGTTGAGATTGAAAAGCTGCGTGAGCTTGATGCCGCGCGCTCCGACGTAGCCGACCTCCAGCAACAGGTTTCTGACTGCCTCCCATTGAACGTTCAAGTTGAATTGATGCGTGTAGGGCGTGCGAAAGCCTTGATCCAGATAGACGCCGGAAATGGGAATCGGATTTCCAAACTGATCGCGCAGGGGCGAGGGAATCTCCGGCACGACCGGAAAGGCGCTCGGCAGCGGCACGCGAACGAACGGACGAGCGAACGGCAGAGCGATGACTCGCGCCGTCGCTAGTGGAAAGCCGAGCGTCGTTAACAGGCGCGAACCGGCGCCCACCGGCAGGATGAACAGCGGATAGTTGAACAGTTGAATCCCGCCGCCGATCTGTCCTGACGTGCGCACATAGTAGACGCCGTAGCCGCCGCGCACGGCCAACCGATCGTAGGCGCGCAGCAGCTTCCAGGCAAAACCGAAGCGCGGCGCCCAATTGTTCTCGTCCTGCGGAATGAGCGTCTCTTCAACGAGCGGCACGCCGGCAATCGGATTCTTTGCGTTGCCTGCCAGCACGAAACCGTTAGGCGGCGGCCCCTGTCGTCGGTTGCCGGGGAAGAAACCGATCAATCGCCCACGCGCTTCCGTGGCGTAGCCGAGCAGCTCGTAGCGCACGCCAAAATTCAGCGTCAAACGATCATTCACTTTGAAGTCATCTTGAAAGAACGCGCCAAGATCACGAATGCGCGGCTCGCGTTCGGGATCGCCCGTGCCGATGAACGAGATGAACATATCACCTTGAAGGAAATCCACGAAGTTGAGAAATTGCACAAAGCCGCGATTCCACAGGCGAAAGCGCAAGAGGAACGGATAGTGTCGCCCTTCAAATCCGGCGCGGATGTGATGACGACCTCGCACCCAGGTGACCGTATCGCCGTAGGTGAAATGCTCCTGTACAACTTCGGCGTCGAACAATCCTTCAGGACCGAGCGTGAAGAGTCCGAACACGTTAATTTGCGGCAAGCCGGGGAAGAGGCTCCTCAGCGGACTGTCAATGCCGACCTGCGCACTCGTGAGCGGTTCCCGTGGGATGGCTTCCAGGAATATGCGTGAGTAGCCGAACCGCGCTTCGTTGATCAAGCTGGAAGTGAAGACGTGTGTGTCCCGCAGCGAGAAGACGCGATTGTTGCGCTGCAACGGTCCACCCCAGCCGAGCACGGCATTAGCCGGACGAGCCACAAACGACGTGATCGCGGCATCGGTCGTATCATTGTTGAAGAAGAACTTGCCCGACAGCGTGTTGTTCGTCGTGAGGCGATGATCGAGATTCGCGTTGAATTGATCTTCACGGAAGCGCGAGAGTCCCGATTGTGTGAGCGTGGTGAACAGGCCAGCGCTGCGCGGCGGGCTTGGCACCACCAGTCGTCCGTCAGGAAATCGCGCGTTGAGCAGAGCCAGCGCCACGGGATTGATGTTGGCCGCTGTAAGTGGCGGCGCGCCCGGCGGCAAGAGCGTATTGCCCACAGCAGCCAATGCCTCGGCGCTGCGATTGTCGCTCAATGCTGTGGGCAGGATCAAACTTGTGACACTGTTCACAAGTGATGTTCCGTTTCGTTCGCGCGTGCCTTGATAGGAGCCGAAGAAAAACGTCTTGTCTTTGACAACAGGTCCGCCAAGTGTGAAACCGAATTGATTGCGCGTCAGAATCGGACGCTTTTGACCGGATGCGTTCAAGAAGAAATCGTTGGCATTGAGCACGCGATTGCGGAAGAACTCGTAGACGTTGCCGTGAAACTCGTTGGTCCCCGATTTAGTGACGGCCGCGATGGCGCCGCCGCTATTGCGGCCTTGCGACGCATCGTAAAGGCTCGTCTGCACGATGAACTCTTGAATGGCTTCGGTGGCCGGAACGGGCAGATTGAACGTTGAATGCAAGGCGATGGAGTTCGCATCCACACCGTTGATCTGCAGATTGTTCTGCGTCTGCCGCTGGCCGTTGACCTGAATGATGGCGTCGCCGCGTCCTACGTCCGTATTGCGCACGACCGACGCAAGCGTGCCCGGCGAGAGCGCGAGCATCTGTTGGAAATTGCGTGTCGGTAACGGCAGTTGTCGAATTGTGCGCTCTTCGATGACCCGTCCGGTTGTGGGACGATCGGTTTGCAGGAGCGGCGCTTCTTCAGTCACGGTGACGGTCTCTGCGCCGAGTGGGGCGACTTCCAGCGTCACATCCACCGTCGTCGTCAGCGTGATGCGCACGGCGACGTTTTCACGCACGAGTCGGCGAAAACCTTCGCGGCTGAACTCAACCGTATAGGCCCCCGGCGGCAGCAGCGGCACCGTGTAACTGCCCGCTGAATCGGTTTTGGTCTCGCGTCGGATGCCCGTCAGACTTTCTGTCACCATGATATTCACATCAGGAATTACAGCGCCCGCCTGATCGCGCACCGTCCCGGCGATCTGCCCCGTGGAGGCCGTTTGCGCTAAAGTCCGGCCGCTGCTCAACAGGGCGAGGGTAGCAATAAGCAAGAAGGCTAAAAATGTTGGCTTGAGCTTAATCATGATCACCTCCTTGAAGCCGCAGGACAAGCCTCGGAAGCGCATGCTTCCGGCATGCAGCACACAAGATGCGTGCGCTCCCAGCGAGGCTCCCTCGAAGGGCCATTGCCCATAGCAGATGCCGGCGATCGCTATCTCATCAACGCCGCGTGAATGTCGCGCTGCATCTCAGCGACAGCCGCCCAATGGTTCGGAGCAGACAGCAGCGAACTACTCATGGCGGCCGCGCTGCTCGCAGGTTGAATGTTAATCGTGATGTCAATAATCAACTCGCCGGCGAGGAACGCCAGGCCGAATTCAGGCTCAGGCTCCGTCTTGGGAATCCGCACGATGTTCCGAATCCGGTAGCTCCCCGGCTGACCAATCCGCTGCGCAAAATTGACTGCCCAGATATGGATCATCTGACCGGGAAAACCGGCCACCGCGCCGTCAATCGGGCCGATGAACACAACGTTCTCCGGCTTGATGAGATCGTTGTCGGCAAACTTGAAGCCATTCACTTCCAGAATGTAATCGCTCAAAAATCGGCGCAGAAACGATTCTGGCGTGAGCGTCGAACCGATGCGCGCCGGCAGCACCCAACCGACGGCTCCGGGGATGAACGGCGTGTTCGCCCGAATGGCCACCGGACGGTACGTGAGCGTGACGCGGCGTGGCCCGTCGGGAAATTCGCCGGGGTCAAATAGTGGTTCGATGTTGATCTGCGGCGGGCCGGCCACCGCAATGGGGCTGATGAACCGCCCGCCGAAAATGGCGTTCAGGTCTACTACATTTGGCCCCGTCCCCACCACGCGCACGCTCCCGCCAATTGGCCCTGCCTCTGGTGGGGAGACCTCAATAAGAATGGATGGTGCGCCACCCTGCGCCCGGATCACATGGCTTGCGTGCAGGCAGACAACCGCCGCAATGCCGAAACTGACAATTCGATGTACGAGTTTCATACTTTCATGCCCCTCCGTTTCAAGCTTCAGTTCATCGCTCTTGATAAAATTCCTGAGACCTAATTCAGGTATCACAAATGAACGGAGACTGTCAAGTAAAAAGAGCGGGTCAGGAAAGATGCTTTGCGACTATTGACACCGTTAGAGCGGTTTGTGAGTGAGTTTACCCTGGGAACGCACGGTTCCAGCATGCATTAGTCCGCAAGATGTGGGGCACTAGCTAAACGCAACTGAAAATCGCTCTAGAATAGCCGCCTCGAATCTAGCACGTCTCCCTGCGGATTATGATAATGATGCGAATGCGTTCTGAGATGTGGGAAGTGCGGTGCGTTGTCCCACCGTTGGATTTCAGCGACGTCGTACTCCTGATAGGAATAGTGAAGCTGACCGGCTACAGCCCTTAGCCGGATTTGCAGCTTTCTGCCCGTGGTAAGCTGGCAACGGAGCTTGAAGAGAAAGTTATCTGCGTCAATTGGGTCATTGTCGAGGGTCTCAATGGCGATCACCTTGGATGATGCCCGCAGAATAGCTTCAAGCTTTCGCAGCATGACGTAGTTCCGCTTGAATGGCCTGCCATCGCTTCAAGTGTTCTTCAGCCGCCTGCCATTCCTCCAGGTCATCTTCGGCTCGCATGAGCTGCTGAGCACGGGGCAGATGCTGAAGCGCGAGGATCTGTCCGCTACCAGCGTAGAGGGCTTGGACCGCCACAGTAAACGCGCCGAGGTCCATTTGGTAGGTGTTCCTTAATCGTTCGATGCGCTCACGATAGTGCTCAACCTGCCGCTCAACATAGTCCTCGGCCAAGCACTGCAACACTTCCTCATCGCTCCGGTAAATGCCATGTGTGATGAAAGGAGCGGTGATTTTCCTGATCACATCGAGAGATTTCATAGCAGCTTATTAATATCACACAGACTCATGCAGGGACAGCGACCGGTTCATTGCCCACCCACCCATCGCAGGTGGCCAGCACTGCACTAAGAAACCAGCCGAGCACCGCTTGTGGTTTGCCCATCGTCGCAAGGAAAAGCGGAATGGCAAATGGGCGGCCTTACGCCCACGACATGCGGCGCATTGAGCGCGGTGGCTTGCCGCAGGCAAAAGTCGCGCGTCAAATGCGATCGGAATTTTGGTTCATCATCATGACTCGTCGGGATCAATGTGGCGGTTTGCCACGGGGAGCAAACTCGCGTTACTCAAACCAGAGATTGAGCGCCGCGATTTTCCCATCGGCGTTTTGCCTGATGGTCAAGACCCACGACTCTTTCTCGAAGCCGGCGCGATAGCGAAAGCGACGGACCTGGCCTTCATCCTTCCGTTCGAGCAAGTGGAAGGACCGGAGCGCGCCGGCCGGCTCAAGCAGCTCGCGCCACTCTTTGATCGCGTCGGGAAAGAGCGCGGCCTGCGCTTCCGCGGTGAACAGGTCGGCACTGAGAGTCCCGTTTCTCAGCGCAAGCAGTACGTTTTTGAACAACGCCGTTGTTTGTGGTTCTTTGTCTTGGATTGGCTCTTCCTTCAAATCCGGCAGATATAGGCGCGCGATGCCCTGAGCGATGCTGCCAACCGACATCGAACCGCCGCGATTGGTTAAGACAACGACGCTAAAGCGGTCATCCGGCAGCCGCAGAAAATGGCTGCGGAATCCGGGCGTTCCCCCACCATGTTGAACAAATCGGCGACCTCGAATCTCACCCACGCTCCAACCTAAGCCGTAATCCGTCTTCTGGCCATTGGTGAGCGTGGCCGGCGTCCACATTTCAGCCAGACTTGATTTCTTCAGCACCCGTTCGGTGTAGAGCGCCGCATCCCATTTGGCCATGTCCAGTACGGTCGAGACAATTGCGCCAGCCGCACCGGCAGCCGTCGTCGTGAGCGGGTCTAGGTTCACATAGCGATTTTCTACCCACCCGTATCCGCGCGCGCGATTGGGGATGATCGCTTTTGGCTCGCTACTGCGCGTTGCGGTCATGCCGAGCGGTTTGAAGATGCGTTCATCGAGAAAGTCCCAGTACGATCGGCCGCTGGTTTTCTCGATGATGAGGCCGAGCAGATAGTATCCCGTGTTGTTATAGGCCCATTTCTCGCCCGGTTGAAACTCCAGTGGAAACGCCGACACCATTTGGATGATCTGTTCGGGCGTATGATCGTTTCGACAGAGCGTGAGGAAGTCTGTCACCGACGTGTAGCTTTTGATCCCTGAGGTGTGCGCAAGCAGATGTCGTACTGTCACGTCGGCCCATGCCTGTGGAAGTCCCGACAGGTAGACG
>JANWZE010000003.1 GCA_025054955.1 Blastocatellia bacterium
CGGCTGAGGATCGAGCGTTGATGACTCGCTTCGCTCTCTTGACTCAGGTCCGAAGCTTGGTCTGTGATCTCTTAATCCTGATACGAACCGAGGCCACATCGCTGCCGCGTTGCCCCGATAAAGCGTGATTAACCCACGGCCGCCATCGGCGTGACCGCAGATCAGGTCCATGACACCGTCTTCATCGAAATCGCCAGAGGCCATTGTGAGCGGTTGCGTAGCCTGCTGCTCCAAAGCCTGCCCACCGGTGACTAGCCCTGTGTAGCTGGCCTTTATATCATGAGTTCCACGGAATGCGATTTGGATAGGTTGTCGCTTGTAGGCGTCAGCGCGCCCTGTCGCCTGGATAGGTTTTCGCTTAGTTGCGCTGGCAAGATGGGAATGACTGCTCGAAGCGATGACGGTCAATGCGAGCAGTCCAATGAGAGACGACACCAGAGATGAAAACAACAACCTGTTCACGACCTCTCTCCTCTCAGCCTCAAATGAGCCTTCCAGCGCAGGCCATCGCCTGCGTTATAGGCTCTTTCTTCTTCTTTACGCAATAAAATTCATGATCTCGAATCTGCCGCCGAGAATCTCGCGCGCGCTGACTTCCAACCAGCGTTCCAGAATCGTGGCATATAGCGAGCGAAAATCAATCGCGTGTTTGGTGTCATCTTCGCTGTACAAATCCGTCAGGCTCGGATGCTCACCGAAGATGCCCGTGCTTCGGCCCTGATTGAACCCATTGACGCGCGTGCCGATCACAAATTGCGGCGCCGAGGCGCCATGGTCTGTTCCATGATTGCCGTTTTCGGGAAGCTTCCGCCCAAACTCAGACCACGTCATCATGAGCACCTGGTGATCGCGGCCCAACCGGCGCATGTCCTGATAGAACGCCCAGACGGCTTCGTCCAGATAGCGCAACAAGAGCGGATGATTGACAGCTCGATCCAATTGACCTTGATGCGTGTCGAATCCGTCCAGCATCACATATAGGATTTTGGTTCCCAGATCGCTGGCGATAATTTGCGCCGCTTGCTTCATCGCTCCAGCTAGTGGATTGTTGCTTGGATAGACGACGGTTGGATCGTTCTGGTAGTTCTGATCGGCGCGTTCCTGGAGCAACTGGGAGCTGGTATAAGCATCCAGGGCCGTCAGCCGAATCTTTTCATACAACGTGCGTTCAGGCGCCGCCTCACGGTTCAGCGCCAGCAATGTTTGAATCCGAATCGGCTCGTCAGCCGGATAGAGTCGGTTCGTCACGCGCAGCCGATAATCTTCGATGCTGGCCACGACAGGCACAGCCGTGCGACGGGCAGCCAAACTGAGCGGCAAACGATCGCCGGTCACCGCCACAGCCAGCAACGGGTTGTGGCTACCTGGTGATGTCAGATCAAGCGTGTCGCCCAGCCAACCAAACGTTTCAATCTGATTTGGGTTGGCCGTGTGCCAGATGTCCATCGAACGGAAGTGCGAGCGGCTCGGATTGTCATAACCAACCGATTGAATAACAGCGACGCGGCCTTGATTGAAAAGGGTTCGCAGTCGAGATAAGTGCGGATGAAAGCCGAGTTGGTGACCAGCCGCATCGCGTCCGATTGGCAGAATACTGGCTTCTGGCACGGCCAGCGTCGGACGACGGTCGCGGTAGATGCCGTTGAGCGTCCCACTGATGGGGATCACCGTGTTCAACCCGTCATTGCCGCCGGCCAGTTGAATCACGACCAAGATGCGGTCATTTTGGCTCAGCGCAGCAGCGCGAGTCAGTGAGCTACTGGCTGCCATCTGCAGATAGCGCGGGAACGCCGACAATCCAACGCCAACCGTCAGCATGGTGAAGCCGCTTCGCTTGATGAATTCGCGTCGTGTGGTTCTGCTCATCGGCTCCCTCTAGCTCAACTGAAATTCCGGCGTCGCCATGATCAAGTAGATCAGGCCGCGAATCTTGTTATCTATGGTCCGTTGATGCGTCGGATCAAACGGGCCATAGGTGTTCGATCTTAGATACTGAATCAACGTCGTCCGCATGAAGGGCGAAAGCGGCGTTTGCAGCAACAGCCGACCGAAGTAATCAACCACCTGTTCCGGCGTCTGCAAATTCTGCTGGCGCACAAGGCCGGCCACATCAATGCTCGTCTCGCTTGCGCGGTTGAGCATCAAATCATGAGCGAAATTGTATCGAGCTAACATGAAGGTTGTGTTGATCCAGTTCAATCCCTCTTTCCACCCGCTGACATCCGGCGGGAAAAAGAGCGCCTGTCCCATTCGCCGCAGCGCCAGTTGTAAGCTCGCGTCCGAACCTTCGCCCAGTCCGCTCGGACGCAGCAAGCGAAAGGCGCTGACCAGCACTTCCGTCGGACTCTTGACGTGCGCGCGGAACGCCCGCTCCGAGTAGAATGCCTCCGATACCAGATTGCCCGGCGTGAAGATTGCCTTGAGCATATTGCGCACAGAGTATCGCTGTTCACCGTTGCGCCCGTCGAACACATCGGCCAGCGCGTTGATGATCTCCGGCTCCGGGTCGTCATACCCAAAGAACGTGAACAGGCGGTATCCCAAGAATCGCCCACACGCGCTCTGTGTCTGTCCTGGATTACGATGCCGGACAATGATGTCGAACAATTGCTCGCCGCTGCCACGAAACGTCACGCCCAGCACGGTGTAAGGACCTAGATCATGCTGCGCTGCGTCGAACTGGAACATCCGGGGATAATCACCCGGACGTGTTGGATCAGCCGGTCGTACCGACCAGCCGGTCAACGCGCGCGAAGCCTGACGCACATCCTGTTCAGTGTAGTTGGGAATCTTGGCGACGACATCTTCCACGCCCAGCGAAAACAGCTCCAACAGCTCACGCGCGTAATTCTCGTTGCTGCCGACTTCATCGTTGAGTCGCCGGTTGAGGCGATTATCGAGCCAGTAACCCATGGCCGGGTCCTTGCTCAAATAAAGTAGCATCTGCCGAAAATTCCCAACCGGAAAAGGATTGCCCGGTGAAGGACGACTCACCTGTCCATTGTCCGGCTCGAAGTTGCCGCGAAACAGCTCGTTTTGCAGATACATTTGCCGCACATCGCCGACCCCTTGCGCAGATGTAGCGAATAATCCGTGCCAGAACAGCACCATTTTTTCTTGCAGGGGTCGCGTTGTGGTGATCATGGCCTGGAGCCACCACTGCGTGAGCAACGTCATGAAATCGAATGAGGCATACTGATCGCTGGGCGGCGGCGCAAGATTGTCTGGCACGCGCTCGAAATGAACCATTTCATCGGCCAACGCGTGCAACCCACGCGCCACGCCTCGTTCAATCTCTTCGGGTCGGGCTGCAAACCCGGCGCGGCGCAGTAGGTGGGCTACCTTGTCCGATTCATTCAATGGCATCAGCAACCTTCCCTTCGAGCATCACTCAACCGCACGCGTGCTCTGCTTGCTAGATAACTCCCCGATTGAGCCTTGAGCGCCATCAACCGCGCTTTATCTTACTGGGATTCTTCGGCAGAAGCAAGAATTTTGTGAGGCATCGCTGTGCAATGTTACCTGCAAGCATTCAGCTTACAACATCACCTGAAGAGAGCGTGCATACGGCAAATGAACGCGGATCAGGGGGTCGCTCGCCTGCCGGCTGATCAGCGGCAGTGGCCCCGTTCCCTCAGGATCGGCGCGAGCCAGCTTGGTTCACTGAGGCAGCAGTTCGGCAAATCATCGTCCACTTAACACGTCCGTCGCTGTGAAATTGATAACGAACAGGACCGCGCCCATGGGGCTTATGAAGCGCACCCTGGACGATGCGCGATGCAATTCATCAGGAATCGCTCATGGGCTCACGCTCGCTCCGAAGGATGAAAATGGAGCACGGGCGTTCCCGCCTGTGCCACTTTTTCTGAGGAGTTGTTCATGTCGTGCGGGACGACGCCCAGAAAC
>JANWZE010000004.1 GCA_025054955.1 Blastocatellia bacterium
GCGCAAAAGCGGCTTCATCGGCAAGGACAAAAAGAACAAGGATCATCACGGCGTGGCCGATACGCTGCTCATGCAACTGGCTTACGACCACGTGGCCGGGGCTGATGACGAGTGGCACATACCGCTACCGTTTCAATACAAATGTCCGACCTGCGGTCATCGAACGGAGCCGTTCACCGGCGTCGTGGAGTATCGCGGTCCCGGCGACTATGCCAAACCAGAAGTTTCTTCCCACCGTCAAACGCGAGTCGCCATCAATCGAGCACGGCTCACCGCAGAAGAGAGTCAGCTTTACACTGTGCAGGCGATTGATGAAGGAAGCATGTTCGTCGGCGTGATTGAAGTAGACGACGCGCGTGCAGGCTTGGTCCGCAAATGGCTGCCGCGGATCACGCGCATTGGCGGGCGCACATCGCGCGGGTTCGGGCGGGTGGCGGTGGAAGTGAAAGACGCGCGGAACGAGAGCGTGTGGAACCGACTCGAAGCATTCAATCAGAAGTACCAAGAATTCGAGAAAGATTTGCAGGTCATCGCGCATGAGCCGCCCGCTGCTCGGACGCGCACGCTGTTCACGATCAACTTGCTCTCGGATGCGCTGCTGCGAACGAGCGAGGGACTACCAACGCTCCGCTTCGATGAAAAATTACTCCACGATGCTTTAGACGTAATCCTGACGGACGACGAGCGGAACTCGTCTTCACTTGATGGATTCGATTTCAAGCTCATCGCTCAATATACCCAGCCGGCGCTTATCAGCGGCTGGCAAACGGCCTGGCAACTCCCCAAAGAGGTTTTGCTCGCTTCGCGCCGAGGCGGTCTTTACGTCTTCGCTGCCGACACCGGTGAGGATGAGAGCCGACGGGAGAGCTTGATCGCCCTACTTGAAAGACTCGAAGCTGCCGGCATCGGCGAGCTGCGCGAAGACGGCTATGGACAGATCATCATCTGTCATCCATTCCATCTGGAGGTGAATCCGGTATGAGTGAAATGAAAGAACTGAAACTTCAAAGTGAGATTGAGAGGCGAATCGGCAGGCTTGTGGAAGAGGCCGAGACGCTGATTAGCAATCTCAAAGGCAACATTGACAAGATTGAAGCCAGCCAAATCCGCAACGTCATCGCAGTGGCGAACTCGGCCCCGCATCCGGCGATTGTGACCAACTTCATTCGCTATCAAATGGGGCGTTCAGGAGCGCCGGGCAAGGCGTGGAAGGAATCGGGGCTTGGCGACAGAGTGATCAGCGCCATTGACAAAACGGTGCGAAACCTGGCCAGCGAGGCCGATCAAGCTGCAGCCTTTGGCAACGTTGACGAGGTGCAGATCAGGATGACCCGACTGCTGCTTGGGTTTATGAATCGCCGGTTCGTCTACGAAAAGGAGGGATCGAAATGACCTTCGACAAATTCACCAATCGCATTACTCTTCGTGGGCAACTCTCGGCTGAGACCGGACTGCACATCGGCGTCGGCGGCTCCTCGCTTGATCCGTCGGCGACCGATAGCCCGGTGATTCGAGATGCGGCCGGGCGTCCGTTCATCCCCGGCTCATCGTTCAAAGGCGCGTTCCGCGCTCATCTGGAGAGCCTTGTTCGCGGGTTGGACCGAAGCGACCTCTCGGCCTGTGATCCGCTGGCTGACCCGTGCATTCCGAATAAACAGCAGAACGGTAAACTCGGCATCGAGCAACTGAAAGCCGAAGCGGAGCAGGACGCAACCGAAAATGGACGTCCGAATCGGGCGAGGTACGATGAGCTATTGACCGAGAAGATTCTCGCGCAGTCGTGTGATGTTTGCCGGCTGTTCGGCTCGCCGTGGCTCTCATCTCATCTGATGATCAAAGACTTGTTCGTTGATCCTGAGTGGTGGGTCGGGCGCGTCGAGTTGCGCGATGGCGTCGGCATTGACCGTGATACAGAGACCGCGCGACAGGGCGTAAAATACGACTTCGAGGTTGTGCCGGCCTCCACTCGGTTCAATCTTGAGATCGTTGCTGAGAATGCGAATGACGAATTGCTTGGGCTGCTGGCCATCGGGTTGCGCGAGCTTGAACAAGGCCGCGTCGCGCTTGGCGGCAAAACGACGCGCGGATTAGGCGGCGTCCGGCTGGAACTTCGGGAGCTGGAAGTCGTCGGCGATGAGTTAGCCGACATCCTTGACGGCGAAGGCAGCGCGGATTTGGTCGAGTACCTCATCAGCGGAAAAGGCAAAATCCTTCGAGCGAAGGAACTCCGCGAGTACTTGAACGAGAAGGTCAAGACCTTTGCCGCCGCCAAACTTCAACGGAGGGCAGAGTAACGCAGGATGCCATCTTGCGCCACAGTTTTGCAGGACTCGCCCATGAGCTTACGCACGTCACGAAGAATGAACATCGCGTTCTTTCGTCTTGTTGGCCCGGGTCGCGGGGCGCTGTTGCAGGCAGCGGCGCCGGCAGGCGCCCACAAGATGGTAGCCAGACGTGCAACGTCTGGAATTGTTGGGCCACAAGCATCGCGCGTTGAAGAGGCGCCGGAGGCAGCGCGGCTCCACCGCGCACGTGATTGGTTGACATTCGGTCCAGAGGTTGCACCTCTGGCTACCTTCGGCTGCGCCGCTTGCGCGGCCGAGGGGAAATTTGCAAAACACATGAGGCACTCAGAGAGAAAATCGGCGCCAAACTGCGGCTATTTTCGGAGGAGTTCTTCATGCCGTCTGGACGACGCGAGAGAAACGATGAAAAACGCTGCAGGCAGGAATGCCTGTGCCACTTTTTCTGAGGAGTTCTACTGCCGTCTGGACG
>JANWZE010000005.1 GCA_025054955.1 Blastocatellia bacterium
GCATGAACACCACCAAGAACACTCGTTCTCTCTTCATGATTAACCTCCTGAACCCCTGCGGGGAAATCCGAAATCCCAAATCCGAAATTCTAAACGCTTCGGATTAACGATTTCATGCTTGGGATTTCCCTCCAAGAGGGCTTCGGATTTCCCTCCAAGAGGGCTACGATCCACGGACCATAGTCCAAGGTCCACAGACAATGACTGAACAATGGAAATCTGATCGCCGACCGTCGTCTGCGTATCAGCAATGGCGCCAACAGGCAGCTCAATGACGCTTTCGGCCGATTTCACTGGAAGCACAAGTCGGCCCGGCCGCAGATGCTCAACAACCTTGACGACCCGGCCTTGCCGGTCCAAAAACACAACATCAATGGGGAATCGCATGCCGAACATGTGAATGCTATTGCACGGCTTGATCCACAATCCTCGCGACGCTGATAGACCAGACCGCCCCAGCAGGCCGCGCATGCGCGCGAAGAACGTATGAGCCAGCTCCAATTGCATGGCCAGCCAACAGCCTTTTGTCTGATTGTACGCTCCCAGAGTCACGCTCATCGCCCCTGCGGCCTCTGCGGGGAAATCCGTGATCCGTGATTCGTGATCCGTGATTGAACTTGCGAGCCACGAGCCACGGTCCACGGACTGGCGGATTTCCCTCGAAGAGGGCTATCGTTATCGCCCGCCCGACAAGGTTGGCTGCAAGACCTCCATGACCTGGATCACGCCGGGCCCCAGCAACACAATCAAGATCGTGGGAAAGATGAAGAAGACCAGCGGGAAGACCAGTTTAATGGTGGTTTGCGCGGCGGCTTCCTCAGCCCGTTGTCGCCGCTTCGTTCGCAGCGTATCGGAAAAGACGCGCAAGGCGCGCGCAATACTGGTGCCGAACTTGTCCGTTTGAATGAGCATCGCCGTGAACGATTTCAAATCCTTGACGCCTGAGCGAAGCCCGAGATTGCGCAATGCGTCTTCGCGCGTTTTGCCAGTGCGCATCTCCAATCCGGTCAGCTCAAACTCGCGCGCCAAATCCTTATGCACATTGCTCAATTCCGAGGCCACGCGCGCCAACGCGGCATTCAAGCTCAAGCCGGCTTCCACACAGGAGACCATCAAATCCAAGGCATCGGCCAGCCCGTTGCGAATCGCCAACTGACGACTCTTGATTTTTGCGCTCAGCAGAAACTGAGGGCCGACTAGCCCGATGATGGCCAGCAAGGGCAAAAATGGACCGGAACGAAGCACCGACATATCCATCAAGCTCATGGCCAGCGCAGCAAACAGCGGCAGGGCTAATGCCAAAAAGAAACGGACGCCGGTAAACGTGATGGCGGCATTCTCTTGGTAGTAGCCGGCCATGATCATTCTGCGCCGTAGCGTGTTTTCCGCTGGCGAGGCTTTCTGACCTAACAACCGTCCTAACGGCTGCAAGACATGGACCACCAGAATGTCAATCGGGTCGCGGAATTGAGTTTCCGGCTGGCGCAGGTCGCTCGCTTTGTCCGGACCGTACGCGCGGATGCGTGACAATCGCTCGAAGACGACCTGGCGCGTCTGCGCTGAAACGATCGAGAAGACGGCAAGAACCAGCAATGCCGCGGCGAGGAATGCTGCCAATGTAATCAAGTAAACCATAGTTCCTCCCAACCCTCTTCGAGGGAAATCCGAAACCCCAAATCCAAAATCCGAAACGTTTGCGATTTCGGATTTCGTGTTTCGGATTTCCCTCGAAGGGGCTTTGCCACTAAACTTTAATCCTGACGATCTTGCGGATGACCAACACGCCTAACGCCTCACTAATCAGGCCGGCGATCAGCATCATCTTGCCCATGGGATGCGTAAACAGCACGCTGATGTAGTCAGGATTGACAATGTAGATGTAGACCATCAGCCCAAACGGAATCAACCCGATCACCCAGCCCGTCAATCGCCCTTGCGCTGTGTAGACACGCACTTGACCCAAGATCTTGAATCGTTCACGAATGACGTCAGCGATGTTCTCTAGAATCTCGGCCAGGTTGCCGCCCGTCTCGCGCTGAATCAAGATGGCGGTCACAGCGAGTTTCAAATCCAGTATAGGAATTCGCTCGGTTAAATGCTCCAGCGAAGCTTTCAAGCTCATGCCCAGATTGGTCTCTTCCGACGTTCGACGAAATTCCTTCGCAATGGGGTCTGGCATCTCTGTCGCAACGGTTTGCAGGGCGCTGGTGAAGGCATGCCCAGCGCGCAAGGCGCGCGTGACCAGATCGAGCGCATCGGGCAACTGCTCAAGAAACAAGGCCAGCCGCTTCTTGCGCATCTGAAGCAGATACAATATCGGCACGGTCGAGGCGATGGCGCCGATGACGAACGCAACCAGTGCCGAACCGCGAATATACCAGAGGAAGATCCCTGTGAACGCCGACAATACAATACACAGAAGGATCACCTGCATCGGCCGCATGTTGACATCAGCCTGCTCGATTAACTGATAGAGCCGGTTGCCCAGACTCGATTTGAGAACGAACCGATTGAAGCTCGATAGTTGCGAGGCGATGTCTTCGCGCAGAATTTGTAATTCTTCGCTTTTTTGACCGACCTCCGAGCGCAACAGGCTCTCCAATCGTTCATCCACCTTTTCGGCCATCTCCTGCTGCTCTTTATAAAAGAACATGTAGATGCCGATGGCGAATAAGACGAAAGTAATGAACACCAGTAATGCAATCATGATGCCTCCATAACCCCTGCGGGCAAATCCGAAGCACGAAACCCGAAGTCCCAAACGTTTTGGATTTCGGATTTGGGACTGGTGGATTTTCCTCGAAGAGGGATCACAGCATATCTCCGCTGATGCCTAATTCCCGTTGAACCAGCTCGCGCAGGTAGGCGACCTTCTCTTCGGGACTCGTTTCGACTTCGATGATCTTGGGCTTCTCACCCAGCTCCAACGTCACGACGTACTTGCTGACAACGATGCGGTCGTTATCCGAAAACCCTTTGAGAATGTCGCACACTTCCTTAGCGCCCAACCCTGTGCCCGTAGCGGCTTGTGGCGAGAGTCGAGCGTTGATGGACTGAGAAAAGGCCTTCTGGTTTTTCAGGATGAACGACTCGTAGAGTTTGATTTCTGACTCGGTGCCGAAGTTCCCGTCAAACTCCCGCAGGTCCTTCTTGGCTTGGTCCAAGTCACCATGAAGTAGAAAATAAAGACTGTGGAGTTTCATTGTTCCATTGCTTTTGTTCTGCGATCCGTTCGTCATTGCCTTGTATCCTTCCTCTTTGAACTGTTGTTCTTCGTCACTGTTTTCATCTCGGCTCAAAAATCGAGCTGTTCAAATTGTAGCCATAGCGGCGCAATCGCTCGGCAAACTTGGGCCGAATCCCCGTCGGCTTATGCGTACCCATGACGCGCCCGTTGGCGTCAACGCCAGTTCGCTCGAAAACGAAGATGTCTTGCATTGTCACCGTCTCTCCTTCCATGCCGGTGATTTCGGTCACATGAGTGACCTTGCGGCTGCCATCGCTGAGGCGACCGGCCTGCACGATCAAGTGAATGGCTGAGGCAATTTGCTGACGCATGGCTTTATCCGATAGATTCAGTCCACCCATGCTGATCATCGTCTCCAGTCGGGCCAAAGCGTCGCGCGGCGAGTTGGCGTGGATCGTGGTCAAGCTGCCATCGTGACCGGTATTCATCGCCTGCAACATATCAATCGCCTCATCACTGCGGCACTCACCGACCACGATGCGATCCGGGCGCATACGCAAACAGTTGCGCACCAAATCACGGGCGCTCACTTCGCCGCGGCCTTCAATATTCGGGGGGCGGGTCTCCAGTCGAACGACGTGCTCTTGTTGCAGTTGCAACTCGGCTGAGTCTTCGATGGTGATGATTCGCTCATCTGAGGGGATGTAGGATGAGAGTACATTCAGCAGCGTCGTTTTACCGGCGCCCGTGCCCCCCGAAATCAAGATATTCAGTCGCGCTCGCACGCACCCCTCCAGGACAAATGCGATGCCTGGCGTGAGCGTGCCATAGCGGATTAGCTCGTCCATGGCAATCTTGATGGTGCCAAAGCGTCGAATCGAAAGCGCCGGCCCATCAATGGCCAGCGGCGGAATAATGGCGTTCACACGTGAGCCATCGGGCAACCGCGCGTCCACCATCGGCGAAGATTCGTCAATGCGGCGCCCAACCCGTGACACGATTCGATCAATGATTTGTAACAAGTGCTCGTCATCTTTGAAAATGACATCGGTCTTCTCCAATTTGCCGCGTCGCTCAACAAAGACCTGTTTGTGACCATTCACCAAAATATCGGAGATCGTCGGGTCGTTCAGCAGGGGCTCCAGCGGGCCTAATCCGAACAGCTCGTCGCGCACTTCGCCTACCAGCCGCTCGCGCTCGACCACGCTGAGCGGAATCCCTTCCTGTAAGATCATGTCCTCGGCGATGCGGGTGATTTCATCCTTGAGCACCGCCGGTTGAATTTTGTCCAGGCGCGTCAGGTCCAGGCGCGAAATCAAATTGCGGTGAATATGCGACTTCAAACTTTGATAATCATCGCGATTGACATGGCGACCGCCATCACCACCGGTTGCCGCGCCGCCTGCGCCTGACGAAAACACCGGTCGTTTGACGTTCCCCTGAAGTCGCTCTTTCAACGAACCGCTCATAATCCCTCACTAACCCTCTTCGAGGGAAATCCGAAATCCCAAATCCGAAACGTTTGGGATTTCGAATTTCGTGCTTCGGATTTACTCATTGGGGTTCCCCAGCACGCCGCCGAACAGATTAAAGCCCCATTTCTTGGGTTTGGCATGGGCAGCCTCACGGCTCCGCCCGGTAAACTGACCAGCGAGATCAGAAAACTGCTTCACCAGCGGCGACTTCGGCTGCGAGACGACGAGCGGATGCCCCATATTGATGGACGACAAGACCGAGCGGTGATCCTCGGCTAACACCGTTTCGATCTTCATCCCAAAGACCTCCTGCACTTTTTCAATCGGCACACCGTCGCGCTTGTCATAGCAGTTGACCACAACCTTGATCTTCTCTTCTGGAAACCCCATTTTGCGGAATACGTCCAGCACGCGCTTGGTGCAATAGACGGATGGCACGTCAACGAGCGACACCAACAGGATCGTATCGGCCAGATCGAGCACCGTGACCGTGTTGACATCCAATGTGTGCTGACAGTCAACGACAACGTACGTGAACTGACTCCGGAGCATGGTCACAATCCGTTGAACGTGAGCCGGCTGAACGTCGTCAGCCTCTTCTACGCGCAACGGAGCCGGCAAACAATAGAGGTTATCGCCGGTCCGCATGAGAAAGCTCTTGAGCAATTGCGCATCCAAGCGATCCTGGTTGCGCACAACGTCGGCGATGGTGTATTCCGGGTCTAGCCCAAAAAAGAGCGGCATCGCGCCGTACTGCAAATTGAGGTCCACCAACACGGTATTTTCCCGCGTCAGCCGCGCCATCTGCGACGCCAGGTTGACGGCCATCGTCGTCACACCGGTGCCGCCACGGCTGCTGTAAATCGCAAAGACCCGCCCGGTGAGCACCTCCGACTCACTGCGGCTACGCATGGCGTCTATTTTGGTCAGTACTTCCTCGATCTCTTCCAGCTTCAATGGCTGTGGCAGAAAATCGGTTGCGCCTGAACGGTACGATTTGACGATCACGGACGAAGGGATATTCCCGCCTGTGCAGATAACGGCTGTCGAAGGATGCTCCTCGCTGATTTGCCGGACCAAATCCAAGGCTTGATCGCTGTCTCCGTTAATGATGATCAGTGCGCTTTGCGGGTGAAACTCTTCGACTAGCTCCGCGCCACGAGCCAGTTCAGAGCTCTCAGCGACCACGTGCACCTTGCCTGTCGAAAGCAGTTGCACACGGGCTTGGGCGCGTTCCTGGGGGTCCTTCCCCATGATGACGAACGATATGGGTGATGTCAGCATGTTCCCTCCCTCAAATCCTATGTGAGCACGTCAACGGAAAAAGGCCATCCTCGCCGCGCCCGAGGCTGTCTCCTTTTTCCGTTCTCGTTGACGTGTTGGCGCATAGGTTTTTGCTTTCTTGTTTCTCATCGCTTCGGCGTGGCCGCCGGAATCTGATGACCAAACGAACCTTCCAGCCCCTGCGACGGTCGGGACTCGACGCCGGGCAACGGCGGAACCTCCGTCGGCTCCAGCGGCTTGACCAATCGTGGGGTGCACAAAAAGACCAACTCCGTCTCGTTTTTGAGATAAGACGAACTCTTAAACAACGAGCCAATGATCGGAATGTCGCCCAGCATGGGCACTTTGGAATCAATCTTGGTCAGGTCGTTGGAGAGCAAACCGGCCAGCGCGAAGCTCTGGCCATCAGCCAATTCGATCGTCGTCGCAGCCTTGCGCACGATTAGCGCGGGGATGCGAAAGCCCTCCAGTTGAAGCGCATTGACAAAATCGAGTTGACTGACTTCCGGAGCAAGCTGCAGGCGAATGCGATTGCCATCCACGATGGAAGGTGTGAAGCCCAATCGCACGCCAAATTCACGAAATTGAATGGCCACAGAGATGCCATTGGGTGTCGGCGTCACCACCGGATAAGGAAACTCGCCGCCGGCCAGGAAGCTGGCCTTCTCGCCGTTGACGGCGATGATGTTGGGCTCGGCCAGCGAACGAAACGCATTGCGCTGCTGTAAGGCGCGGATGATTGAGCCGACATTGGCAGCCGGATTGAAAATGCCCAGATTGACTGCATCCGACAATCCCAGGAATGGAAAACCGGATGGCAAAATGCCACTGGGCGAGTGAAATTGATTGGTACCCAAGTAACCGGGAAACCGCGGGTCAAAGAAACCATAGGACGCGCCCAGCTCACGCAACGCTCGCTTGTTCACCTCAGCCACACGAACCTGCAACAGAATCTGCGCCGGCTGGCCGCTGATGGCCACCTGTGTCAAATTGACCGGCTTCAGCCCGGAGGCTTCAAACAACGGCATCGCCGACTCAATGATCTTCGGCGAACTGACCACGCCCGACAATACAATGCGATCACCGACTTGCTCGACCTTGATCTGCTCGTCCGGATACAAATTGCTCAGTTGCGCAACAATGGGTCGAATATCCGATTGAACGCGAACCGTCAGCGTCACAGGCTCCTCGGTATCCGGCGCATTGTTACTCCACACCACAACACTGGTCGTGCCGATTCCCTTGCCGTTGATCACCACCTGATGGGTTGAGGCCACCACTGCCTCGGCAACCTTCGGCTCAGCAAACGAGACGCGGGACAGCGTCTGATCGAACTGAACGGTGACCGATTGATTCACATACACATTGAGATTGATCGCGCGACCACGAGACTTGGCAAAGCTGACAAAGAGCGTGGCTGCGTCAGCCTCTGCCGACTGTGGTCGTAGGCTCGCACTGCCGATCACGCTCAGCGTTACCAGCATCGAGAGAAGGCATTTGGTACTGAAGAATCCAGATGATTTCCACATACGCATCACTCCTGCGGAGAAATCCCAAGCGCGAAATCCGAAAACGTTTGGGATTTCGGATTTCCCTCGAAGAGGGCTGTTTCCCTCGAAGAGGGCTTTATCTTTCAAACGAGATCGCCTCACGTTTACTCCCTTGGATCACTTCCACCGTTGGACCTTTTGGTTTGGGTATCTCCACTTGAGCTGGCTCCACCTTCTTGACCGGCTTTGGCTGCGGGTCTTCAATCAGCTCATTAGAGACAGGCCGCGGCGGCGGAGCCATCTGCGGGAAGGCGCCGCTGCCGAACAGCTTTGGCGTGGTGATCCCAGCCGTTTGCACTTGTTCGTTATCGGTTGAGTTACGCATGACCAGTTGCAGCTTGCCGGCCGTGCTGGCCAGGGCCAGCGCTTCGGCTTGCTCCGGCGTCACCAATAAAGAAACGGTCCGAACTTCTATAGGCCCGCCGTCCCGACCGCTTTCGACCTGTTTGCCACTGGCCAAGACTTTGACGCCTTGCAAGATGATCCGCGAGGTGGATTGGTTCATGCCATTATCCATCACCGTGGCCACCACATCAACAAGACTGCCCGGCGCAATGAAACCGGAGACGCCGATCACCTCGTCAACTTTGACGGACATGGCTCGCATGCCTTCGGGGATCAACGCCTGCACGCCGGGGCCTGACCCTTCGGCCGCCAAACGTGACACCAGAATCGCTTCACCAATGGCTACTTCAGCCAGTGAGACGCGGTTGACGACTTTGCCTAAATCCGTGATCGTGCCTTCCGGCAAACTGCTTTTGAGCCGGTCTTCCAGCTTGACCATCTCCGGCGTAATGCGTTGCCCTAAGCTGATCGGGTTGACAGCCACAACCACCTTGACCATTTCGCCAGTGAACCTGTTGCTGCCACTCTTTATCACGCGATTGACCATATAGGCCGTGAACCCGCCGAAGACCAGCGCGAGCCCTAGCACGACGAGTGCCTTTTTGTTCATAATCAGTCTCTCCTTGATATACTCCTGAGGCCGGCTATCTGCTCAGCAGCGAGCCAACCGTCACCACTAATGTCCCGACGGATAACGCAACACCGTATGGAACCGTCACGGGACGATCTCCGGTGGCGGCCTGACGCCACAAAGCGATCAAACATTGAATCGCTCCTACGCCAGCCGCCACGATAAACACCACAAACACGCCAGCAGCGCCGACAATGCTGCCGACAGCGGCAATGAACTTGACGTCGCCACCCCCGATGCCGCCCTTCGCATACGGGATCAACATCGGCAACAAGATCAACCCAGCGCCCAATGCAACACCGCCTAAGCTGATCCACAGCCCGTGCCCGCCGCTTTTGACGAAATGATGGGAGAGTCCAAACAGTGCCACTGCACCAGTCAACCAGTTGGGGATGCGCCGTGTCCGAAGATCGGTGTACCCAGCAATCACGGCTGCTGCAACTAAGACCACAACGGGTATCGTCATAACTCTCATCCCTGCATGAACGATCCTATGAATGACCATGTTGTGGCTCGTGCGGGCAGCCGTCCAAGCCCGAATCCACCAGAGACCCACTGCATTTGACGACACCACACACCACTGGTCACTTCCCACCAAATTCCTCATGCACTCTTTAATTTCTAAACCGACTCAACCGCCAATAATGTTTGGCTGCCTTTTCCACTGATCAGTTAGCAATCCGCGTACCAGCCCGCTCCAGTGGTCGCGCCGCAGATGGCGAGCCAATGCATAACCAATGAAGACGATAGTAGTTAACTACCTCACGCTTGCCGAGCAAGCGCGATGGTCTGGGCCAATTCTTTTCAGGCTTGAAACCGGGTTTTCAGCGCGTTGAAGCAGCTATTTCAACTGGGAAACGGGGGATAATCTTTCGCACAGAAGAGAGGAGCGAGGATAGCGATTCATCGCGACATTGGCTCACTCGTCAACGAATCAATCACCCATGTCTCACTCGTTGAGATCAGGCGATCATAGACGCCCATGAGGTCATACCAGCGAATCTTGAGCAGCTCGGCAGCCATCTTCAACGAATCACGAACCATCCGCACGCGACTTCCTTCAACGTGATTCCAGACCACCGGCATCTCAACCGTCCGCAATCCGAGTCGTTTGGCCATGAATAGCACCTCGACATCAAAGCCGAAGCCATGTATTTGCTGCTGCCCGAAAATGGGCAAGATGGCATCACGTCGAAATGCTTTGAAACCACATTGCGTATCTTTGAAGGTCAATCCGATCACCAGCCGCATGAACCAATTGAACAAGCGACCTGCCCACTCACGCCCGCGCGACTGGCGCTGCCCAATCAATCGCCGATTCAAGGCACGCGAACCAATGACCACATCGCAAACGCCTTTCTCAATCGGGCCAATCAGCTTCGGCAGCTCGCTGATCGGCGCCGAAAGATCAGCATCGGTGAATGCCACAATAGAGCCGCGCGCATGCAAAACGCCGGTCCTCACGCTGGCTCCCTTGCCGGCATTCTTGCCATGCGACAGCAGCGTCAGCGGCACAGAACCGTCACACCGCTGTCGGGCAAATTGCCGGACCAGCTCAGCCGTCCCATCTGTTGAGCCATCGTCTACGACAATGATCTCGCTCGCCCACGTCTGCTGACTCAAATAGTTCAGAACCTGATCAAGCCCGCTGCCGAGGCGCGCTGACTCGTTATAAGCGGGGATGATCACCGATACTGAAATAGGCGCTGTCATACGCTACCGAGCAACGCCAGGCAAAGCATGAAAAAATATGGGCTGTGATCCGCAGCGAACGGATAACAGCCCGAAATCAAGGTACAGGAGGAGAGAGGCCACATGCACCGGGTTGAGCCCGCCGATGGCACTATCTCAGTTTTAGTTAGCTCTTAGCTACCCTGCAGGTTTGTGGTGATGGTGGAGAACACGGTCGTGATCTGTCCACCCAACGCCGTCAACGCACCCACAGCGACGATGCTAACCAGAACCAGGATCAATGCATACTCGGCTAGACCCTGTCCCTCATCATCCGTGATGAAGTTGTACAACTTTGTAACGATGTTCAACATAGTCCCTCCAAATTTGGTTCTTTGGTTGGAAGGTCGCGAGTGATTCACGGGATCTGCATGTGACTCGCGCTATCGAATGATCGCTGTCGCTTGCCGCATTAACCACTTCCCTACTACGAATCACCTCATGACTTTCCACCGTTGCTGTGAGCAACTGTTGTGCCGCAACGCTCGCCACGCAGCGCGCAGATAGGAAATTGGCTGATAATTAACGTCCCACCAATAACTTATTTTGCCTCTACCGGTCTACCTTTCGAGGCATTGCTTGCAACCCGCTCGTCTCAGCTATGAAATAGCTGATTCAGCGCGTGAATGCTCTATTTCATTCATGAATGAGTCTTAGAAACTCCCTGCGGGGAAATCCGAAATCCCAAGCCCTCTTCGAGGGAAATCCGAAGCACGAAATCCCAAATCCGAAACGTTTCGGATTTCGTGCTTCGGATTTCGGATTTCCCTCGAAGATGGTTTTCGAATTTCGGATTTGGGATTTCGGATTTCCCTATAGGGGTACGGCATAGCAGTTGCATCCTTCAGTTAACCTGGTGTTGACCATGAGACAACGTATTGACGCAGCGCGAACGTTTCTGCTTCAGGCACAGCAGCCAGATGGCGGCTGGCCGTATCGGATGAATGGGCAACCTTCGCCCGAACCCACCTGCTACAGCTTACTGGCCCTGATGGCGACCAACCACGAACGCATGCACAAGCCAACGCTGCTGCAACAGAGGCTTGGCAGGGGCATGGGTTGGTTGCTGGCCAGACGCAACGCGGATGGAGCCTTGACACTGCTCGGAGATAACGAACCACATTGGAGCACAGCGTTGTTTGTGGTGACGGCGCTACGTCTTCAATCAGCGCCCAGAACCCTCTTCGAGGGAAATCTGAAGCCCTCTTCGAGGGAAATCCGAAATCCCAAATCCGAAATCCAAAACGTTTCGGACTTGGGATTTCGTGCTTCGGATTTCCCCGCAGGGGCGCAGGGGCTGTTGCACCAGCAGAGCGTCCAGTGGCTGCTTTCCTGGTATGGCAACACATCGCCACCACGTGAGGTCGTGACATTGAACGGTCAACTGCGCGGCTGGCCGTGGATCAGCGATACATTCAGTTGGGTCGAACCAACCAGTTATGCCGTGTTGGCCCTGAAGCTGGCCGGTTACCGAACGCACTGGCGTGTCCGTGAGGCTGAAGAGCTGCTACTGGATCGAGCGTGTGAAGCAGGCGGGTGGAACTATGGCAATCGAATTGTCTTGGGACGAGGGCTAATGCCCTTCCCTGTGCCGACGGCCATGGCCGTGCTGGCGCTACAAGATGCTCCGTCGGCGCGCCAACGTGTCGAGCAGGCGCTAGCGTTTCTGCAACGCGAAGTCAGCCAGCATCCCTCAACGCTCTCACTGGCATTGAGCATTCATTGCTTCCATATCTTCAACTGGCCCATGCAGGAGTTTGTCAACCGGCTGGCACAGCGACAAAGCGCCGACGGAAGCTGGCGGCAATCAGTCCATCTCACAGCATTGGCCACATTGGCGCTTCAGTGCGCCACAGGAGGATTCAATGCTTTCAAACTGTAAGAACAACAAAACCGCAGAACCCTCTTCGAGGGAAATCCGAAATCCCAAATCCGAAATCCGAAACGTTTGGGATTTCGAATTTCGTGCTTCGGATTTCCCCGCAGGGGTTCGGGATTTCCATCGAGGAGGGCAAAGAGGGGCTCTGACACGCCGAGGCTTCCTCGGCACAGTGGCTGCGGCGACGGGCGGGGTGGCGCTCGGCGGGTTGGGGCTTGCGTGGCAGAACCGGCGGCGTCAACCACCAGCCCGCGTCACTATTCTGAAAGCAACTTCCTACACGGATGATTTGAGCGATCTGATCCGTCGTGGCTTGCAACACTATCCCCATGTGCTGCAGCGTGTGAAAGGTGGACGTGTTGTCCTGAAACCAAACATGGTCGAGTATTATGAAGCGCATCGCGTCAACACGAATCCACTGGTGGTCGCAGCGGCGATTGACGCCTTCCGCGCCGCCGGCGCCGGTCAGGTCATCGTGGCCGAAGGACCTGGTCACCGGCGCGACACCGAAGCGCTGCTGGAACAAACCGGGTTGGATGAAGTTCTCATACACGAGAAAGCGCCGTTCGTTGATCTCAATCACGATTCGATCCACCCTGTCCCGCTCTCGGTCAATTACACCAAATTGGGGCGGCTGTTTCTGCCCGCTACAATTCTCGGTGCCGACCTCGTGGTCTCTATGCCGAAGCTGAAAACTCATCACTGGGCTGGCTTCACGCTCTCGCTCAAGAATATGTTCGGCGTCGTTCCGGGCGTCAAATACGGTTGGCCGAAGAACCTGCTGCATTGGCGCGGCATTCACGAGAGCGTTGTTGACATCAACCTGACAGTGCAACCTGGATTCGCCATTATTGACGGCATTGAAGGGATGGAAGGCGATGGCCCGCTGTTTGGCGAGACGGTGCACGCCGGCGTCCTCATCATGGGAGACAACCTAGCTGCTGTGGACGCGACCGGCGCTCGCGTCATGGGACTCTACCCCGAACACGTGCCCTACATGCAAATGATCACGCAGCATGGCGGCACGGTTCACGAAAGTCGCATTGAACAATGTGGCGAACCGATTGCCGCTGTTCGCCAAGATTTCAGCGTGGTGGATTACTTGGCCATTCTCAAGCAACCACCGCCGCTGATGGCCTCCATCAAGGGCCTGTAGCCATCAGCGGCGGCTTCACCCGAGCGGCTGCCTATGAGCGTGAAACTTCCGATAGACTATCACCCGCCGGCTCGACCGGTCGGCATGCTGAGCATGACCGAGGCGCGCGCGGCTTTGATGCCGCATCGTCACACGGCTGTTCACGATCTGGCAGTTCAACGATTGCTAGCGATCGTCGCTGCCCTCATAGCCATCCTATCGGTCTACACGATGCGCATCGCTGATCCTGATCTGTGGGGTCATCTGCGCTACGGCCGCTTGTTTTGGGAGAAGGGCAGCGTGCGCGTTGCCGATCCATTTGCCTTCACCTCAGCCGGGCTCACTTGGCACACCCATGAATACCTGTCGCAGATACTGCTCTGGCTCAGTTATGCTCAGGCCGGAGTTGTGGGTTTGATTCTTCTTAAGTGCGTCGTTGGAGGCGTGACCGTCTACGTGCTGTATCGCACCATCAGACTGGGCAGCGATGATGCGCCGTTGTGGGCGCCGATTCTGATGTTGACAGCGAGCTTGGTGAGTCGCTTTTTTCTGTTTCGCCCGCAAATTTTCACCTTCTTATTTTTCGCGATCTTTCTGCTGATTCTGCTGCGTCATACGTTCAGTCAGAAAACGCACCTGTGGGTCTTACCTCCCCTGCTGGCGCTCTGGGCAAACCTGCATGGAGGATTCATAGCCGGCATCGGCGCCGTCGGCCTTGTGCTGGCTTTGTGCCTCCTGCAAAGTTATCACTACCACCGTTGGAATCTGCGAGCCATCTGGCGTGATACACGGCCGCTCGCCGTTCTGTTGGCAGCCTGCGTGGCAGCCAGTTTGCTGACGCCGTCAGGCTGGCGAATATGGCCTTACCTGTTGACCGAATTGACAAACCCATATAACCGCCGCTTCATTCGAGAATGGCAGCCGATTGATCTGACCGCGCCGGGTTGGTCAGGCGCCTGTTTCATGCTGCTGGCCGCGCTGCTCATAGCGGCGTGGGGCTTGGCGCAACGCCGCGTAGCAACGATTGCCGGGCTCCGCCCGTGGCACTGGCTATTAAGCTGCCTGCCGCTGAGCGTGATGGCGTTTGCCTCGGAGCGTCACATTCCGCTAGCGACGCTTTGGATCGCGCCGGTGTTAGCGTTGTTAGCCCAAGCCGCGTGGAACGCCAGACCTGCCCGGAGCGCGATGAATGTGGGATTGCTGCTAGCCACCTGTGTCATGAGTATGCCGGCAATTTTCGGCGCCATCATCACCGTCGCGGACCCTTGGCCACGCATTCGCTTGACGGTTGATTCGCTCGGCGCAGAACACCCAATGGGCGCTGTCGCTTTCATGCGCGTCAACAGGCTTCAGGGGCGCGTTTATACGCCGCCGTGGTGGGGCAGCTACCTGACGTGGGAGTTGTACCCGGACGTGCTCGTCTCCAGTGACAACCGCCATGTGACGTTGTTTCCGCTTGAACTGGTCGGCGAGCATCAGCGGTTCTACAACCTGGAGCAGGCTGACGTGGAGGCGCCGCTCAGTCGCGCGAGCGATTTTCTGTTGATGCCCGCGAGCACTCCGATCCTGCCGCGTGTGCGCGCAGATCGGCGCTGGACGGCCATCTACGATGACGGCCAAGCCATCTTGTTCGTGCGGGCTGATGAGGATCACGCCCACATCCTACGCCGCCATCGAACGGGTCAATTGCAACAGCCTCAGGAGCCACCACCGGTGTGGTTCCAATAACATCTCTCGGTTAGGAGCAAGACTATGACAACCATCTTCTGTCGCGCGCTCACTTGGATAAGTCGAGTCATCGCCGCGGCCATTTGTCTGGCCGTCGCGCACGGCAGCGCGCAAGCGCAATTCGTCTACGTCAATAACGAGACATTTCCCAACACAGTCTCAGCGTTTCGGGTCAATCCTGATGGGTCATTGGCGCCGGTTCCCGGCTCACCGTTTGCCACCAACGACGGAAAGCGAGCTAATCGGCTCGACGGTTACTCCAACGCTACAATCGCAGTCAAAGGCAATTTCCTATTTGCGCTCAACCCGACGAGCGATTCTGTCAGTGTGTTCACCATCCAATCTAACGGCGCGTTGACGCTCGTTCCGGGTTCGCCCTTCCCAACCGGCGGTCAGCATCCGGTGGCTCTTGCTGTTGCGCCCAATGGCGAGCTGTTGTTCATTGTCCACTTTCTCAACAACGTGCTCAGCGTCTTTCGCGTCTCGTCGGGTGGGCAACTGACGCGCGCGGCCGGCTCGCCGGTCAGCTTGCGGCCGATGACGTTTTCATCCGGCTTGGCTATAGATTCAACAGGCACACGATTGTTCATCGGCGGATTCAAAAAGCTCGGCGTCTATAGCGTCAGTGCCGAAGGTCAGGTGGAACGACTCGGCGACTTGATTGACACAGAGCTTAGTGTGCAGGCTATAGCGATCACGCCCAACAATCGCTTCGTGTACGCTGTTGGCCAAGACGCTGAGGGCATCGGGGCATTCCGTTTTTCTAATGATCAGCTCAGCCCGCTGGCCGGGGCTCCGTTCCTTGACGCCGGTATGGGACGCCTCCTGGGACTGGCGGTCAATCCAGCCGGCGACTTGCTCACCACCACATCGGTCGGACAAGCCGGCGTCTACCTGTTTCGCATCAATGCCAACGGCAGCTTGAGAGACGCCGAAGGCTCACCGTATTCCATCGCGGTGACTCGTCCTCAGCCGATTTGCTTCAATACGCGAGGAACACTGGCGTTCACCACCGATCCGACCATTCGCAAAATTCGTGTGCTACAGGTTGACCGACGCACATTCGTTGAAATTGCTTCATCGCCTTTCGACCTCGGTCATGCCAGCGCGCGTCCCACCGGCATCGCCGTCACCGGCACTCGTGATCCGTAATTCAACTTACGGCCCACGAGCTAGGAGCCACGGTCACCTCTGAGCCGACGAGCGCAGCCGGGCGGTCACGTCGAAAAACTTGTAGAGATGCTGATGATCTACGAAGGCGTAGCTCCGGTCTGGCAACTGAGGTAATGTCGCACCAAAGTAGGCACTGAGCACCACGCGGAATGAGTTGACCGGCGTGATCTCAGGATAAAGCGCGTTAGCCCTGTTCGTGGGAAATCCGAAATCCGGAGCACGAAATCCGAAACGCTTCGGATTTCGGATTTGGGGTTTCGGATTTTTCCCCGTGGCGTCTACGTCGGGCAGATAATACGCATTGAGAATGCCCATCTTTTCTCGCAGTTCCTCATCAGTCGCTTTGGTCCAATCGAATGTCGCTTCTTGACGCTCATATCGCAGTGGAAAGGGACCTTCGTCGGCTTGCAGGATGATGATCGGCGGTGTCTCTGAACGTGACAGAAGTTGATCCACCAGTTGCTGCAGCAGGTGATTGGTATAGGCTAGTTGTTCTGTGTAATTTTGCGTGCGCGTCCGCGCAGCCACTTCGCTTAATGAGAGAAAGCGACCATCGCGAGCAAAAACATAAGGAGGATGAGGCACTAAAAAATGAGCAAACACAAACGTGGGTTGTTTGATAGCTGGCACGTCAGCAAGGCGCGCGAATTGATAGCGCGTCCGTCGCCACTGCTCAGATCGTTCATCGAGCACACCTGTCTTGACACTGAACGGATAGAAGAGCGTCATTTGATACAAGACGCGCGAAAATTCCGGGAGCGAATAGAGGTTGATATTGACATCAGCGTGTGGATTCTCGCTTGTCGGATGCCACCAGCTTCCTACGTGAATGAACTGATAGCCCTTTGCTTTGAAAAAGCGCCACAGCTTGTAATCGCGCACTCGCTGATAGAGCGGCGTCCAATCATTGGATTGGTCGCCGTATTGCTCGCGAACATCATCTAGAAACATCATATTCAACGAGGAGGCCAGCGAGTGAGCTGTCTTGGGATAATTCGATCGAGCCTGCGCAACGACATAAAACCCGCGCTGCTCCAGCCACGATAAAAACGGACGATTGTCAAACCCGTATGCCTCGCGCAACACATCGGCGCTGGCGTAGCGATCCAGAATGATGTAGTAGACATCGGGCAGTGCAGGTTGATCAGCAGGCGTCCTGGCCGATGAGGTTGATTGTTGCTCTGCCGGCAAGCGCGAAATGGTTAATTCGGGTTCCACCTTAGCCCACGCGCTGATGCCCTTCCCTTCAGCAGCCGGACGAGCCGCGCGCGCCGTCACGCTATAACTGATGATGCTCAGCAGCGGCATCAGTACAAGAGCGCCGGCCACCAGATTAAACAGTGAGGTGAACTGCTCAGCGCGTGCTTTCGTGCGTGTGATCCACCACGCGACGCCGATAAACGGGATCACCCATATCGCCATGTAGCGAAATGTGACGTTGAGCAACGGACTGACCGACCACAACACTTGCGCCAGATCAAACGTCGGGCCATAGGCGATAATCATGATCCAGACGACCGACGCCCACAGGCCCGCCTTGTGCCGTTCGTTCATCAACCATCGGAAGCTTCGCTCCAGCAGGAACACAAACCCGCCGGCCACTAACATCGGCAGCAACAGTTGATCCAGACCGACGCGCCCTAGGTTGCTCGAATACAACGAGAGCACCGGGAAGAATGCCAGCAAAAACGGATGAACCACCGGCGACCCCTTGGACTTTTGAGCGGTCATGTGGATGCTCGATTCAACACTCAACCAGATGCTCAACCCGATCTCGCCTGCGCATCAGATACAAGGTTCGTTCGGAACCCTCAATCTGGACCGACCGACGAATCGTGAAGTAATGCTGAAACGCCTGCTCAAACATCACCTGCGTATAAGTTGGGAAAACGTCCTGGCGCGTCGCGAGCAAGCGCCGCACCTGCGAGTCGCTCTTAGGCACAAACTCAATGATCAGCCATTGACCCACACGGCTGAAAAAGCGCGCCAGGTGGTCAAGCGGTACGTTATTGGAGATCGCCAAATGATGAATCAGGGCCAACGCCATGACCAAATCCACCGGACCGCGCTCCAATAACGACATACGCTCCTGATGCGCCCATCCCAAGCTGGGACTCGGATTGGTCAAATCCAACACCAACGGCAACAGATGTGGCTCGGCTTGTCGGCTGCGCTGATAATTCTTTTCGACTGCTGCCGGGTCTATATCGAAAGCAATGGTCTGAATCCCGCGGTCGCTGGCCAACCGACTGAATCGTCCATCATTGGCGCCCAGGTCCCAGACCATCCACGGGTCAGCCTCGGCTAGAAATTCAGAAACGAGCTGATGCTTGTGCTGCATCGCCTCGGATGAGTAGTTTGTGTTCTCGTAATACTCAGCCCACTCGGTTCCCCGCGGCTGCCACCTCATCGCGCCGACGGTGGCTTCCAGATGAGCAATCAAGCCCTCAAACGCCCGGCGGGTCATCCTGGCTCGCTCGATGTTGACTGCTTTGTTCGCGTAATGTCGTTGACTCTTGGCATGCAGATGAATGTGCGACAGCAAAGCGAATCGGCACACGGTTCGCCACGGCAACAACCGGCTTGCCAGGTCCAACGGCACGCCGTCTATGTTGACGCGAAGCAATTGGCTCAGTCGAATATCGGTGTGTTGCATCAACGCCAGCGGCGCGAGAAAATGCTGGCAAAACTGCCGGTACGCCACCCACGGACGACCTTCGCGGTATGGCTCGAATGAGAGTGTGTCAATGAACACCGGCTTGCCCCGCCAGAATTGAATGTTATAGGCGCTACAATCCTTCAATGACATGTCGAAGGCCAGCGCCATTTTCTGTATCCGCAAGGTGCTGAGCGCTGCGTCTTTCAATTGACTGAAACACCACTCGTAGGGGTACGAGATGAAGGGGATGGGTTCCGGACGAATCACTTTGTAAGCGGCGACCGACCTGTTGGTCTGGGCGCGTACCTCCTCATGAGGAATGAGCAACGCCTCAGCCACCAGACGATCATACAGGCCGCTGCTCATCAGCCGATCATAGGAGTCGCGACCGAGCAGGCTGATCTGCCGGTAGAGCACGCCGTCGCGCCAAAAGACAAATCCGCTGGGATCACGAAACGATCCCCCCACCCGTCCGTTAACGGTTGACGTTATCATCATCGGGTTGTCGCTTGGAAATCAAACTGGAGAGGAACTGCCGGCCACGCTGCCAGTACATCTTCAGCGTCAGGCCCGCGCCCAAGAGGGCGGCAATGATGAATTGCAAAATGAAACTTCCGCTTCCAGGATCAACATAAGCATGGGCCTCAGGCGCCCATATCAGGCCACACAGGGCGATGAGCAACAACATCCTCATTGCATGATGCCAACTTTTCATACCTGTCACCTCACGACTGTATTGGTCAATACCGTCGCAAATCTTGCAACCGGCGTGCCGCTACCAGCCCGCAGATCCCGTCGCTCGTAGGTTGGGTTATCTCATGAGGGATTGGCTCCTATGCTCGGCTCCAGCGGCACAGCCCAAGCCGAGGAGTGACCAACCTGTTCAATTGTGAAAAACATGATTCACCTGGATGAAACAGCTCTTTTCAACCTTGACCCACTCACCCTCTTCGAGGGAAACCCCAAATCCGAATATCGAAATCCGAAGGCCCTCTTCGAGGGAAATCCCAAATCCGAATATCGAAATCCGAAAACTCTCTTCGAGCGAAATCCGAAGCCCTCTTCGAGGGAAATCCCAAATCCGAATATCGAAACCCGAAGCCCTCTTCGAAGGGAAATTCCAAGCACGAAATCCGAAATTCGAAACGTTTCGGAGTTCGTGCTTCGAATTTCGGATTTCCCCGCAGGGGCTTGGGGTTTCGTGCTTCGGATTTCCCCGCAGGGGTCGCAGGGGCTTCGGCACGCCGGTTGCTCATCTCCCAACGCGCCAGCAGGGAAATCCCGAGCACGCCAGTCCGAAATCCTAAACGTTTCGGGTTTCGGATTTGGGGTTTCGGATTTCCCTCGAAGAGGGTTATGGTGAGGCTTGGATATATGGAACAACCGCGCAACTCACATCTAGACCATCATCACCAAGACAATCGAGCGGCGAAGCCGACCCGCGTGATTCATCCATTCTTGTTCGCCATCTTCCCGACGCTGGCCCTCTTTGCCCACAATACCGGCCAGACATTCCTTGGCGAAATCCTTTGGCCAATGGTCGTCTCGTTCGTCTTTGCCGCGGCGCTTCTGGCAATCACCCAACGAACGCTGCGAGATTCTCACCGAGCGGGCATTGTTGTCTCTATCTTCCTCGCTCTTGTGTTTAGCTACGGGCATCTGGTGCAAGCCATTCAATGGCGGATCGGCGCTCTGACGATCACGCCGGGCTATCTTTTGTTGGTCATTCCGGCTATCGTGGCGCTACTGGCCGCGGTGCGCGCGCGCCGATCGCTTGAGCCTTTCACCCGTATCCTCAACGTGACGGCCATCGCGCTCGTGATGATGCCGCTGCTGAACATCGTTGCCGCCGACTTGCGCCCCGCCACGGCGCAGCAGCCAGAGCTCACCAGCGAACTTGTTGATCGGCCCGCGTTCTCCTCAACCGGCTCCGCCTCAAGCTCGGACGCTCTCCCCGACATCTACTACATCGTCTTCGACCGCTACGCGCGCGCCGACACGCTCAAAGAGTTTTATGGATTCGACAATAGCCAATTCCTAAACGGCCTGGTGCAACGGGGTTTTTATGTCGCCAGCCAAAGCCGCGCCAATTACCTGAACACAGCGCAATCACTTCCCTGCTCGCTCAACATGAGGCACATCACCGACCTGAGCCAAACCGTCGGAGAAAACTCTGACGATATGAAGCCGCTCTACGCCATGTTGCAGGATTACACCGTGTGGCGCTTCCTCAAGGCGCGAGGCTACCAGTTCATTCACCTGGGAAGCTGGTGGCAACCGACGCGCCACAATAAGCACGCCGACCGCAACATCAACCTCTACAGCCTACCGGAATTTTCCCAGATTCTCTATCAAACTACCCTGCTCTATCCGCTCGGATTGAAATTCGGCATCTGCGATAAGAACCGCGAACAATGGAAGCGCGTCCTTTACAAGTTTGACCAACTTGCCAACATCCCGGCGATGTCGCAACCGAAATTTGTGTTTGCCCATTTTCTGCTACCCCACGATCCGTACGTGTTCGACCAGGACGGCCGCTTCGTCACACCGGAGGATGCGCGCAGCAAAAGTCGCCGGGAGCTCTATGTCAACCAATTGGTCTTCACCAATCGCAAAGCGATCGAGGCAATTGATCACATCCTGACACGTTCAGCCAGGCCGCCGATCATTGTTGTACAAGCCGACGAGGGACCATTTCCATTGAACCGGCCACAAGAAGAGTACCAATCCCCGACATTCGACTGGCGGACGCTCACACGCGCTGAGTGGAACCAGAAAATGCGCATTCTGAACGCCTACCATTTGCCCGGTGTTGACTCATCCGCATTGTATCCATCCATTACACCGGTTAACTCATTTCGGCTCATCTTCAACATCTATTTCCAGACGAAGTTCGAGCTGCTGCCTGATGAGAGCTATGCGTTTGTGGACGCGCGGCACATCTACAAGTTCTTCAACGTCACCAAAGAAGTTGACTGACAGCAACCGCCTTTGAAAGCGCCTCACCTTTGAAGACGCCACGTTCAGTCCCCTCGCTGTTTGTCACTCTGAAATCCGTGATCCGCAACCCCTGCGGGGAAATCCAAAATCCCAAGCCCTCTTCGAGGGAAACCCGAAATCCGAATATCGAAATCCCAAACGTTTCGGATTTGGGATTTCGTGCTTGGGATTTCCCTCGAAGAGGGCTACGGTTGACAGAAATCGGCACTCCGCAATTGGCATTAACCTGGCGCTGCCGCTGTGTAAGTGTTTCCACTGCATCGCGCCAATTCATCTTGCGTTCAACCTCAAACCTATGATAAAACCGCCACTCAATAACTGGCTATTTCGCTTTCCACATGAGCAAAACGATCAAAGGCGTCATCTTGGCCGGCGGGCTAGGGACACGATTGCATCCTTGCACGCTGGTGACCAACAAGCACCTGCTGCCGGTTTACAACAAACCGATGATTTATTACCCGCTGCAAACGCTCGTGGATGCCGGCATTCGTGACATCATGATCGTGACCGGCGGCAATAACGCAGGCGATTTCTTGCGCCTGCTGGGCAACGGCAAAGAGTTCGGACTGCAACATCTGAACTACGCTTACCAGCAAGGTGAAGGCGGCATCGCTGAAGCGCTCGGTCTGGCTGCCCATTTCGCTGACGGCCATCTCGTGTGTGTCATGTTGGGCGATAACGTCATCGAAAAGTCCATCGCCCCGTATGTTCAACGGTTCCTCGAGCAGGGCGCCGGAGCCAAAATCCTTCTGAAAGAAGTGCCCGACCCCCAACGATTCGGCGTCCCACAGATCGAGAACGGCCGCATTGTTCGTATCGAAGAGAAACCAGCCGTGCCCGCCTCGCCCTACGCCGTCACAGGCATCTACATGTACGATTCCGATGTGTTCGACATCATCAAACAACTGAAGCCGAGCCAGCGCGGCGAACTGGAGATCACCGATGTCAATAACGTCTACATCGAGCGAGGCCTGATGACGTATGACATCCTGGACGGTTGGTGGACCGATGCCGGCACATTCGAGAGCCTGCTCCTAGCCAACAACCTCGTGGCCCAAGCATGCCGATCGGCGGCGCGATGAAAATCCAGAGTCAGCCTGTTTTTTATTGGCTATCACCTTTCCGCCTCCTTCCCTGTGATGGTAAACTTCCACCTGCAATGTTCATATTCACACGAGGCTGAGAGGAGACCATCATGGAATCAGACATCACCATCGAAGAGAAATCTAGTGATGATACGCCCCAGCAGTCATTGGACGTTACCAAACCGGCTGAATCATCGCGACCATCTGCTGACGCGCTCGAAGAGCTGGCAGCATCGGTCAAAGAATTTGCTGCCAAAATCCCTGACTCGATTTCCAAGGTAGTCGAACGCGCCTTGTCAGGTCGCGACGTGCCGTTGATGGTGCGCGTCAACGATGAAACATTGCGGCGCATTGATCAGTTGGTTGAATCGGGCGTCTTTCAGAATCGCTCAGAGAGCGTCGCCTTTCTGATTAGCGAAGGTATCAAAGCCCAGTCAGCTCTGTTTGAACAAATTGAATCGAAGGTTCAAGAGATTGAAAAATTGCGCGAGGAGTTGAAAAACATTATTCGCCAGCAACGTGGGGAGCAGTGAGATGAATCGGATCACCAGAATAAGCATCGTCGGATTGTTGATTGCAAGCTTGGCCTGCGCCACGGCGTTCTCTGTGACCGGCCGCACGAAAGCAGTGGACGAACTGACCATCGCCGCGGATTTTGCTGAAGCCGTCTCTTTGGTCGAGACCTATTACGCCGATTCGATCAACTACGAAGAGATCACGAAAATGGCCATTCTCGGCATGCTGCATACGCTTGATCCGCACTCCAGCTACTATGATCGCCGAGAATTCACCCGATTCCGCATCGAGCAAACCAGCCAGTACTTCGGCATCGGCGCCACGATTGGCGCCCGTAACGGCAAGGTCTTCATCCTGGCGCCGTTTGCTGACACACCGGCCTACCGCGCCGGGCTGCGGTACGGCGATCAGATCGTGGCCATTGACGGAGAATCCACCGAGACGTGGTCCTCAACACAAGTCTCCAGCCGACTGCGTGGCCCACGCGGCACGCCGGTCGAAGTCCGGGTACAACGCGCCGGCGAAGCGACACCTCGTACCTTCAAGCTCACCCGCGATGCTGTGCCATTGCCCAGCATCAGTGGCGCTTACTTCGTCCGCCCAGGAATCGGTTACATCAACTTTCAACTGCGCGGCTTCAATACGACAACCGATGAAGAAATGAACAAAGCTCTGAAGCGATTGGAAAGCGGTGGCCTCAAGGCTCTCATCATTGACATGCGCAGTAACCCCGGCGGACTGCTGGATCAGGCAGTGAAAATGGCAGAAAAGTTTTTGTTCAAAGGCCAGCTCATCCTGACCCAAAAGAGCCGATCCAACAAACGTGAATCAACCAAACGCTATGAGTCACAAAATCCCAACCCGTTGCTGCTGCCTTTAGTGGTCATTGTCAACGGCGGCACGGCCTCAGCCGCCGAAATCGTCACAGCAGCCATCCAGGAACATGACCGCGGGATGGTCGTGGGTGAACCGACGTTTGGCAAAGCGCTTGTTCAAACTGTTTTGCCGCTGTCGTTCGGCGCTGGCCTCACGCTGACAACAGCCAAGTATCTCACCCCCAGCGGACGCTCCATTCAACGCGCGTACACCAACCTCTCTTTCTACGACTACTATTTCAAGAACCGGAGCGATGGCCCGAACGGCTCTTCTACAGTTCCGACCGGCCCGGCATTCCGCACTGACGCTGGCCGCACTGTCTATGGCGAAGGAGGCATCACGCCGGATGTCGCTGTCCCTGCCACCCAACTAACAGAAGCACAAAGCCGGCTGCAAGGCGCCATCTTCGCCTTCACGCGCGAGCTAGTGGCCGGCTTGATACCGGGGCTTGAATCTTATCGCGTCAGTAGCTTGACACTTGATCACACGTTGGGAGAGAAAGAGTACCGGATTTCCGATCAGGTGCTTCAAGCGTTCACCAAGTTTGCCACGTCTCGAAAGGATGAGTTCCGCCTTTCACCAGGCTTGATCGAATCCAACAAGGAGTTCATCCGCACATTTATCCGATATGAGGTGGTCACGGCTGCTTACGGACTAGAAACAGCAGCGCAAGCGTTGAACGACACGGACATTCAATTACTGAAAGCCATCGAGGTGATGCCGAAGGCTGCTGAACTAGCCAACACGTATAGAACACGAGCGAACCGCGCCACAGCTAAATAAGTTTGTCGAACCAGCACCGACAAGCAT
This sequence comes from Blastocatellia bacterium, assembly GCA_025054955.1. NCBI lineage: Bacteria > Pseudomonadati > Acidobacteriota > Blastocatellia > Blastocatellia bacterium. Next base: position 25,065 of record JANWZE010000005.1, read on the forward strand.
CGTTTGCTCAACTGCCGCTGATCACCGCGTCCCACTCCATGTCATCTGCCGTGGCGCAGCTCCTGCTTGATCATCGAATACCCCAGGGCACACGGCGGCACAAAGTGTTGTTCGCTGCAGCGCGGCTCCCGCCTGATCACCGGGGAATGCAGTCAATCATTCGATCTTGCCGAGCAAGCGAGCGGAAGACGCCTTCTTTACAACGACCGCCTTCGACGTCAGCCTGAAAAACAATGAAACCGTCGTCGTTCAGCGCAATCGGGCCGATGGCCTTGTAACTGGCTCCTTGCTCACGCGGGATTCGATCTCCGACCGAAACTGTCTCCGAGGCCAATGTTAACGGGCCTAGCGTCACCATGAAGAGCGCTTGCGAAGGTCCACTGCCGGCTAATTCGGCGACATAAATCAATTGCTCGGCGTCGTTGCCCACCATGCGTCCAAATCGGACATAGTTGACCCGCGCGCCAACAACCGGCGCTTGAGTGCCGGCGAGAACTTTGGGCGTCGCCAACTCAATAAATCCTCCAGCGAGCAAGGCTGTCTGGAAGATGCCTTCTGCTGCCGTGCCGCCCGTCAATCCGGCGCGGAAAACGACTTCACTCTTGGTCAACACCACGTCCTCAAAGCTGGTGTATGTATTTCCTCTCAACCCACCAGCGTTGCCGCCCACAAGCGCCACCGCGCTGGTGATCAGCTCCAGCCGCAACGGGAAAAGCCCTGCGACAATAAACGTGCTGAGAAACACGCCCTGCTCAACGCGACCGCCCTCCACGTTGGCAATATAAGCAAACCGATCCAGCCTCAGTCCAGGGATGGGGAACGGAGTGATCACATCCTCAACCAGATCATAGGCGCCGAAGCTGGCATAAGCCCCGGCTCCCGTCTCCGGCGCGCCTTCACCTTGAACGGCCACTGCATCAATGTTGGCTTCACCCAGCAAAAATCCACGAGGCGCAAAGAACAATCCCTCGGATGCTGTTCCACCCGTCACCGTGGCCTTGAACATGACCGTGCCATTGCGGCTGATGAGCACTTGGCCGGGAAATCCACTGAACGCGCCGCCTCCCGTGTTGGGCGCGATGTCGCCAGGTAAGGCAATCGCGGCAATGCCGCGCGTCTCCGAAAAGAGGAAAATTCCCTCACCCACTGACCCGCCTTCGATCAACGCACGGAAAACGATTTGCAGCTCCTTCCCGAGTAACGTTGTCGTGACAGTCGCACTATCTAGGTCTACAAACTGCGCAAACCGTCCTCCACTCCGAGGCGCATTGCTGCCCAGAGCAACTTGACGAAGAATCCCGCCCGCCCGGCCAAACGTGTAGATGCCATCGCTCTTGATGTAAGCGATCACACCATCCTCATCAATAGAAACCTGCTTGACAACAGTATGCTGAGCCGGCGGACTGCTCAGCGGCGCCGCCTGTGTGAGCCACGAACCGCCATTGCCAACCAGCAGGATCAGGGCGACCAGCATCACCACCACGGCCTTTCGCACACAGGCTTCAATTAACCCCAAGAAATGGTCAGCGCATTGAGACACCAAACGTACTGACATAACGCTCCTCCTTGTTTTTGACCTCTGACACAACCAGCTCGGTCAACGCATGAGCGCATTGACTCCTTTGCCTGAAAGCCCAAGCTGGCCGCTCTCTACGTGGACCGTGGTCCGTGGACCACAAGTTGAATCACGGATCACGAATCACGGATTGTTTGATATGGCGCTCGGCCCACCACGATCATCCGCCGCCACCTCTCAGCCATACCATCCGGCCTCACTTCACAGCGTGGCGTAAGAGTGCAACCCAGGTAGAATGAAGCTCACGCCAAGATAGGTGAAGATCACCGAGATAAACCCAATCACAGCAAACATGGCCGTCTTGCGCCCTTTCCAACCATGGACGATCCGCGTATGCAGAAAGATCGCATAGCAAATGCAGGTGATCAGCGCCCACGTTTCCTTTGGGTCCCAGCCCCAGTAGCGGCCCCATGATTCATTGGCCCACACCGCGCCCGTGATCGTCATCAGCGTTAGCAACGGAAACGCGACGGTGACGGACTTGTACGTCAAATCATCTAACACGGCTAACGACGGCGCCGCTTCCAGAAACCGATCCCGCTTCAACGCAAACACGACCACGAACGCCGTCAGCGCAGTGGCGACAAACATGCTGGCAATGGCTACGGGACTGCCACGAAAGACCAGTTCCAGCCTCGAACCGAACTCATCCAACCATGAGGCCGGAACAATTCCCTTCTGCGTTGGCGAAATCCAATTGGCCACCGCCGTCGCCGTCTTCATCTGGTAGATCAATAAACCCAACGCGACCACCTGCACCAGCAACACGCCACGCGTGAGCCAGTGCCCATAGCTCTTCAGATTCTCTTGCGCCGTGCGAAGATAAGCGGCAAAGCACAGGATCGCCAATACCGACCCGATGAACGCCACACGCATGAGCTGACCGACGAACGGAATGGCAGCGCGCAAGAATTCGTTACCTGCCTCGTTGACAGGTATGCGAGCGCCCTCAATCATCAGATCAATCTCGAACAAGCCGCGCGTCAGCACACTGCCGCCCGACACAAAGCCATAGGTGAGAATCGGAACACCCAGGGCAAAAATAGCCATCAGTTCCGTCTTCATGCCATCTTTAAGCAGGTAGAGCAATCCCAGGGCAAATGCCAAGCTGCACACCCCATAACCGGCCATGGCAATGGTGACGTGAATCGGACGCCAATAACTGACCAACACCGGTGGCATATCAATGATCTGATCGCCATAGAGAATGGCCAGAATAATGAACATTGCGGCAATCGGTAAGGTGAACGCCCCGACGAACCGATGCCGATAGATCGTGGTGATCACCAGGCTCGCTCCGGTTGTTGTCATTCCAAGGGAGAGCGCCGTGTCGTACAAATTGCTTAACGGATAGTGATTCGCCACCAACCCGCGCGTGCCCCACGCCGCAACGTTGAGCCCAAATCCGAGCGCTGCCGTCCATGTGGCCAGGTTTTCCAGCAGTCCCTCTTTCTGCAAGACAAACATGACATAAAAGACAGCCGCCGCAATATAACTGATCAAGGCCAGCATCACCAATGTGCTCTCCGTGCTGAGTCGGGGAATCCATCCTTGCCATTGAGCCAAAATGAACAACCCCGCCAACAGGAGAGGCGCTACAAACGGGACAAAACGAGCATAACCGCTCCAGACATCAGTTGGTGCAGGCTTCAAACTATCAATGGTTGATTGTGCAATCTTCGTGCTCATTGCCACCTCCTCACGCAATCTGTGAAATTTCTCGATGACCAGCCTGTTGCCATCGCAACAAAACGAGTGGTTATCTTACATCATTTCTTCGATCCGGCCAACAGCAAACTTCCCTTTAAGCCGACCCGCGACTGGCTTGACGCAATCGGTTTCAGCCCGGGCAGCCGCTCAAAGCCCCACTCCATGCTGCTTGAGAAAATCGCGGATCACGTTGACGGGGACTGCCAGGTTGGACGCAGGAAACTCAGTGACGGCGTAAATAATGCCAACCACCACGCCGTCCTTATTGAATAACGGGCCGCCCGACCCACCGCTTGCCGTGGCCGCATCATGAATGATGCGTGTCGGCGTCAAAGCCGTAATGCGCCCCTGCGTTGGCAAGGGTCGAATCAACCCACGCCGCGCCAGCTCCTGCGTCACTTCCGTCACACGCAACGAAGTAGCCCGCGTGATGCTTTGCGCCACGCTTTCATCCAGCCGCGTCAGCAGCCCTTCCACACCCGCCGGATACCCCAACAACACGACAGACTGGCCAACCTCAACCACCGTGTGCGCGTCAGCAAGCGGCGGAATTGGCACCGATAATTCCCCTCGGTCAAACCGACAAACGGCTAGATCATAGCCTTCCGAGGCTCCCAGTATCTCCAACCGAACCGGCTCACTGACACTTGGAAAATATGCTTTCAACGCCGTCGCGCGCGGGATGAATCCGCGCCGAATAATCTGATTGGAAGCTTCGTCCTTCCACCACGGTCGGGCCACGTGCAGATTGGTCAGAATCAGACCCGGACTGATAATAAACCCAGTCCCAATGACCGTCTCTTCAATGAGCGGCCCGACTTCATCCGTTGTCACATAGAATTTGCTGTCGCCTTCAAAAATCGCAATGCTTCCTTCAGGCGTTGATGCCTCGCGCAGCCACTTTCCCGTGCCCCGCTCAACGAACCGATAGCCACTTTCGATCAGGCAAATACTGGGGCTGTAGGTGGTCGCAATCCGCCCGATCAACCCGGACTCGCCCTGAAACGTGGCTCGCGCCGCCTCTACGTCACGTCGCATCTGTTCCAGGCGCGCCTGAATGCCGAGCAAAGTTTCTTGTTGTTGGTTCACTTGCCGCGTTAGCGCATTCAGCGCCCGGTGAATCCGAACGTGCAAGGCAACAAGCAGCGTCACTCCTGCCAGGAACGCCAGGATGATAAGCCAACGACGTTTCCGCGCGAAGAACGCCCGCATACGTGCTTTTTGGGTCTCCGCATGTGCTCCGATTGCGCGCGCCTCAGCGCCTTCCTTTTCGGCAGGATCGTCACCAAGTTGCTGCACGTCTTCAGAGCTGCGAGCTAACCGAAATTCCACCGCTCGTGATTGCCCATCAAAGCCAATCACATCACGGTCCCGAAGCGTGGTGTGTTGCTCAGCCGGCTGGTCATTCAACCACACGGGCAGACTTGAATTCATGACCACAAGCGCATACTGGCGACCATCAAAGACAATCCGCGCTACAATCCCGTAGTGTCCGCCGTTCAGCCCTAGATCACTTAATTGAAGATGGCAGCCGGCGACATCTCCAATGAAGGTATCCCCCTCCGGAAGGTGGACTCGGTCGCCCCGCTTGTGGCCGACCAGTATGACACATTCACCAACCTCAATCATGCACGCCCTGATTATACTCATCTAGACGGATGGGCGGAAGTTGTCCCCCTCTGTATCGTTCGGCCCGTCACAAGCCGCGATGACCTCCGGCGCGCTCGCCCCAGCCGATCAGCCATCGGCCTAGCCACTCACACGCAGGGGCAAAGCGCCGCACGACGGGCACCAGCACAGCATCTTGTTCAGGAACATTAACAAACGATTCATCAATGTGTTACAAGAAATGTGCGACGTCGCACATCGGGCCATTCTCAGGCGGCACCCGTTGATGCGCGCCGACCAGGCTCCTCACCAGCAAACGGCCCAGCTCGATCCATCACCACAGCGACGGCCATGAGAAAATAGACGATCATGATGACCTCGGAATCTCCAAAATTGTAATGAGCAAGCGAGCTGACGAGAAATCCGACCGTCCCACCCAGTATACCGATCAATACACCCTGGCTGAGCCAATCCCACGCGGACAACCGCTCACCCGTCAATCGCCATAGCAAGCGCAGGTAAACGCCAAACCACCAGACCAAACACAAGAACGCTGGAAGGCCCCGCTCAAGCGCAACCTGCAGCGGCGTCGAATGCATGTGACCAACCGGCAACCTGCCGCCTTGAAAGAGTCCCCACTCACGCCAGCGCGTCTTCAGGCTATCCATTCCAACCCCCACCAACCAATGACGTGGCTGACGGATGAGCAGCCGGGCTCCCTCCTGCCAAATCGTCAACCGATACGCCGTGCTCGGCTCCGCCCGCGAGAGCATCGGTTGCCCGCGTGTCTTGTAGAGCATCTTCACCGCCACCGGCGCGACCATCAACCCAGCGATCAGCAGTAGCGCGAGCACCCACCGTTGACCGGAACGAACCGCCATCACCAGCAACGCCGCCGCAAAACCAATCCATACCGCCCGCGTCAACGTCAGAACAATCGCGGCGCTCATCGCCAGGACCACGAGCGTCAACCAAACAAATAACCAGGATCGTTTCCGCCTCGCTTGAAGCCAAATTCCACATGCAATCGCTGTCAGTAACTGGAGAACTTCAGCATAGGTAAAATAATTCCATCCATAGAAGCCGGCAGCGCGAAATTCGCGCCACGGCGCTACAACAACTCCAACTGAGCTAACATCACGCCATTGGTCAACAGCCACCTGTTGCCGAATGTAAATCTCCGGCCGATAAAAAAACAACTCGACACGTGACTGCCCCGACCGACGCGCAGATTCGACCATCTCTTCCAGCGAATCAACAGCCCGGTCGTTGAGCTCGAGGATCACATCGCCAGGACGTAAGCCGGCGGCTCCGAGCGGACTGTCAACGCTCATCTGAACGATCTTCAATCCATGACCAGCGAATTTTTGCCAGAACACATATCCCACGTTCACCAAGCAGGAGGCGACCATCAGCACGACGAGCGTTCGCGCCGACCGGGCCGCGCGGACTTGTCTGGTGACAAGAAAAAACAGCAACACTAAGCTGACGCTCGCCAGCTTTCTCACACTGACGGCTGGCTCATAAGAAAAGATCGCCGACAGGAGCGTGAACCCCACAAAGGCCAGTATAGGCCGATCCAGCACCGACCAAGGAACCGGCGCGCGCCGCCTCCAAATCAGGTGTAGGATCCAGAGCGCCAGCGACGTGAAAAACGCCATCTGGCTCAAGGCAATTGAATGCGGAGCAAACACGCAGAAGAGCGCGAGCAGGACAATCATAGCCCTCTGCGGCCACGCTGGCGCGTCCAGTTCTGCAATCCACTCTCTGAGACGAATCACCCGGCACACCCCTTTGTCTTGTTGCAAGCGCAGATGGTATCAGAGATCAAGTGAAAGTGACATAGGGTGGCCAGCCCCCTGATGGTCTTAATCGTTGTTTACAAAGCAGGCAGACGTGGATAAACTGGAGCGTCCAATTCGTGGCTCTGCTTATGAGTTACAACATCGCCATCGCGACGATCAAGGGAGGTGTTGGAAAAACGACGATCGCCTACAACCTAGCCGGCGCCTTCGCTGAAACGGGGAAAAAAGTCCTGGTGGTAGACCTCGATCAACAAGGCAATCTTTCGTCAGTGTTCCTCGACAATATCTATCGCTTGCCGGCGACCCTGTATGATGTGTTGGTGAATCTGGACATGCCCACCACGTCAGCCATTCACCATACGAGCTACCCAGGCATTGATATCCTGCCGGCTAATCTGGACCTGAGCCGACTTGAATTCCAGTTGGCCGGTGACGCGGAAGCGCAATACTATCTTGCCGAGAAACTGCGTGAAGTGGACGGTTACGATCTTATCGTCATGGACACGCCGCCACATCCGGGCTTGCTTACGTTGAGCGCATTGGTCGCCGCTCACGGCGTTCTGATTCCAGTGGAATGCCAGGAATGGGCCGCTCGCGGCACAACTCATGTGCTGGACATGATCCGCAAGGTTCAACGGCGCGCGAATTCCCAGCTCACTCTGCTCGGATATATCATCAACAAGTATGACGCTCGGCGAAAGCTCGAAGAAAGCTACAAAGAGGTCCTTATCGAGCGGTATGGCCAGGACGTTTTCAAAACGGTGATCCGCCAGAGCGTGAAGTATCCCGAATCAGCTAGTGTCCGCCGTCCATTGACGAGCTATCAGGCGAGGTCTGAGCAAGCCGAACTCTTCCGGCAGTTGGCGCGCGAAGTCTGGCAACGCGCGGTGCGCCGCCGCTCGCGGGCAGCTTCGTCCGCTTCGTAACAGTTGAAGGTTCATCATGTCAAAGTTGGAGAAATTCAAAAGCCTTGCCCAAGCTGCACTGGCTCCTGCTCCTGCTCGTAGTGAGGCGATAGCCGAGCCGTCACGCGATCAAGACGCCATCAGCCTTCACGACACCGAACGACTCAAGAGCGCCAGACTCATCCCGATTGAGCGAATCCGCCCCGATCCTCATCAACCGCGGAAACATTTCCCGGAAAAATCGCTGGAAGAGCTGGCAGCCTCGATTGCTGCTCAAGGTGTGCTTCAACCGCTCACTGTGTCACCTGACACGACTGGTGACACATTCATCATCGTCACCGGCGAGCGCCGTTATCGCGCAGCCCAACGTGTCGGGTTAAAGTCTCTTCCCTGCATCATCGTCAATCAGATCACGGAGCAGCAACGCTCGATTCAGCAACTGATTGAAAATTTACAACGCGAAGACCTCACACCGTTTGAGGAGGCTGACGCGTTCCATCTTCTGGCAGAAACCTTCCATCTGAAGCACCAGCAGATCGCTGATTCGGTAGGGAAGAGCAGAAGCTATGTCACAAAGACACTCAGCCTCGCTCAGGTCCCAGATGAAGTGCGCCGCCTCTGTGCGCATCACGGCATTGCGACGCGCGAGCAGCTTATCCTCATCGCTCAACAGAAGACTGAATCGGCCATGTTAGCCCTGTTGAACCAGCTTGCTCAACACGGCAGCACAGTGCGTGCGGCGCGAAATGCAGCTCGCGGGAACCGCGCGCGTCAACGCAGAAGTCGCCCATTCGTGTTTCGTTATCAGGCTCGTGGTTTCACAGTGCATGTGCGTTTTGCCAAACATCACGCTTCCACACGCGATATTGCTCACGCATTGACAACAGCCCTGCGCTCTCTTGACCAAAGCTGAGGTAACCCGGAGCTTGTTTAGGAGGCAGGCTGGTCCCACACTTGCTCGCTTGGACGATTCCAGGCTGGAGATTCGAGGGAAAATTTGATTGCCAAGGCAACAGGATTGAGGGCAAATTTTGCTGCTTCGGGCAGCAAGAATACAGGGGTT
>JANWZE010000006.1 GCA_025054955.1 Blastocatellia bacterium
CCTCTGCAAATAACCATTTTCATGGTTCGTGGCCAGCGCGAAGCTCATGGGCGATTCCTCTGAAAATCGCCACAGATTTCACAGATTGACCCCAATGATGCTCTCGGTGACAATCGGTGCAATCTGTGGCCGACTCCTCACTCCTCTGAAAATAACCATTTTCATGCTTCGTGGTGTGCGCGGAGCACATAAGCGATTCCTGCGGCCAATCTGTGGCTATTTTCGGAGGAATCCTATGCCGGGTGTAGAGGAAAAGGCCACGTGTTTGTCAAGGCGTCGCTGTGTGGGCGCCCGCTGGCCTAGGATGTGTTGAACCGAGCGAGCTCGGAGCAGCGGCGGCAGCCGCCGCCCGCCAGATGGTGGCCAGACGTGCGACGTGTGGGGGGCGTCATCCCCAATCGTTCGCGTCTGAAGGGGCGCCACCCGTTTCCCATCGGCTCGTTCTGTCCACTCGCTGGCCACCAACGGGCTGCTCTGGCGCGTCTGCAACGCGTCACGCTGGCTCGGTCTGCTGCTGCGGAGGTTACACGTCCGGCAAGATTGTCAGCGGCCGATGGCGCGGCCTCTGGATGCTGACCCACCATCATGATGATGTCATACAAATGCGCACAGAAAGTCGGAGACTGCCGCTTAGGAACTTCTGCTCCTGCTCTCCATCGGGCTTCATCGAACAATGGCCTTTCTTCGGAGGATTGGTATTACCTTGAGCAGTTTCAGGCGGGCCACTATCTTGATTCAGGGAGGACGATGAGTATGGATGCCATACTTGAAACTGTTGAACCGGAGACCGCCTAGAGGATTGTGGAGCAGGCCAAATTGCACGGGCTTTCTGTGAATGAGTACCCGAAAAGCCCGCTCGCAAACGAGACCGATTTCATTTCACGGCCATCTTGTACGACTTGACGTATACGACTTGATTTCACCGTTCAAGGTAATGGTCCATGCCAAGGGGCAAGCACAGCTTTGATTGTCGCCGTGATTTGAGCGCTTTGACGGACCAAATCAGTTTCGCACTTGACGACCTCGTTGTAGAATGAGAAGCCGTCCGAAAAATGGAGTTCGGAGCTGGCGACCTACTTCGAGCGGTTTGTGAATGAGTTTACCCTGGGGCGCGCGCTTCCAACGTGCATCAGCCTGTGGGATGCAGGGCCCTCAGGCTAAATGCAATTGAAAATCGCTCTAGTGAAAAGGTGCTCAAGGCATTCATGTCTGGCGCGCGAGGTCGGGTAATGGAGCAGTATGCACAACAGATGTCTGGGGTCTGAATGTCTGAAATTTATTTTGATGTAGAGACACTGCGGCTTTCACACGAAGTGCCGGGCGGATGGTCGAACATACGGGGTTTCGGCTTGGCCGTGGGTGTGACGTGGGATGAGCGCAACCAGTTTCGCGTATGGTATGAACAAGACGCCGTCCGATTGATCGAAGAGCTGGGGCGCTTTGACCGCATCATCACATTCAACGGCGAACGATTTGATTTTCAGGTGCTCTCGGCCTACGGCGACGTAAGCATGCTCTACGGGAAATCGCTCGACCTGTTGAGGGATTTGAAACAGAAATTAGGATTTCGCTTGAGGCTGGAATCGTTGGCACAAGCGACGCTGAATTGCAGCAAAAGCGGGGCCGGCGAAATGGCCGTCAGATGGTGGCGCGCTGGCCAGATAGACAGAGTCGTTGCCTACTGTCAGCAGGACGTGCAACTGCTCGTGGACGTCGTTCAATTTGCCCGCGCCAACGGCTATGTGAGAGTCCCGCCGCGATATATTGTGCGAGTTAATTGGTGAGTTGCGTCCCTTGCGGATGTAGTACAGGCCTGACGCCTGTGCCACATTTGCATTCTTCATGGCGTGCCATAGCCTAGGGAGGATTCTCCCAAAAATAGCCACAGAGGCCGCATGAGGGGACAAGGGGAGAGACGGCAAAGAAGGAGAAGGCTCTCAGTGGACTCTGTGACCTCGATGGCTTTTTTTTCATCCTTCATGGCGTGCTGTTGTGCATGGACGATTCCCCAGTGAGGCGATAGGACGCTCGTTCATCACATTTTCCTAACTCGTGTAAATTGCCTTCGGCTCTTGCTGCTCTGTCTGCTTGGCAATAAACTTGACCCTCATCCCACTTCATACAGAAGGAGACCTCAGCCATGATTGAATATCGTATTGAAACCGATTCGCTCGGTGAAGTCCGCGTGCCTGCCAATGTCTATTACGGCGCGCAGACACATCGCGCGAAAGAAAATTTCCCCATCAGTGAGTTGCGTTTTCAACGTCCATTTATCCGCGCCCTTGGATTGATCAAACGAGCCGCTGCCGAAGTCAATATGGAGCTGGGATTGCTGGATGAGAAGTTAGGCGCGGCGATCGTCCAGGCAGCGCAAGAAGTCGCTGACGGCAAGCACGACGACCAGTTCGTCGTGGATGTGTTTCAAACTGGTTCGGGCACGTCAACCAACATGAACGCCAACGAGGTCATCGCCAATCGCGCCATTGAAATCCTCGGCGGTGAGATGGGCACGAAGAAACCTGTTCATCCGAACGATCACGTCAACAAAGGCCAATCGAGCAATGATGTAATCCCTACTACGATCCACATTGCGGCGCTCGAATCCATTAAAAAAGAGTTGCTACCAGCGCTGGCGCATCTGCATGCGGCGCTCGATGCCAAAGCAAAGGAGTTCGATGATATTGTGAAAATCGGTCGAACGCATTTGCAAGACGCGGTGCCGGTTCGACTGGGACAGGAATTTAGCGGCTACGCCTCAATGGTGGCGCATGATATTCGCCGTGTGGAGAACATCTGCGAGCACCTGAGCGAGCTGGCGCTGGGCGGCACCGCCGTGGGAACCGGCTTGAACATGTTGCCAGAGTTTCCTGGTCGCGTCATCCAGCGCATATCGGCGTGGACCGGCATCCAGTTCAAGCAAGCTCCGAACCTGTTTGAAGCGCTTGGCTCCAAAGATGCAGCAGTTGAAGCTAGCAGCGCATTGAAGACCGTGGCATGCAGTTTGATGAAAATTGCTAATGACATTCGCTGGCTCGCGTCGGGTCCGCGGTGCGCGATTGGCGAAATCAATTTGCCGTCGTTGCAGCCGGGCAGCTCCATCATGCCGGGCAAAGTCAATCCGGTCATCCCCGAAGCTGTGCGCATGATCGCCGCGCAAGTCATCGGAAACGACCTGACAGTGAGCATCTGCGGGCAGGGCGGCGATTTTGAATTGAACGTGATGATGCCCGTGTTGGCTTACAATCTGCTTCAGTCTATTCAGTTGCTCGCCAACGGCTCGCGCGTCTTGGCGGATAAGTGTGTCAGCGGCATCACGGCCAATCGTGAGCGATGCGAAAGCCTCATTGAAGGGAGTCTGGCGATGGTCACGGCGCTGGCACCGAAGATCGGTTATGATGCCGCAGCAGCGATTGCCAAAGAGGCATATACCACCGGTCGCACCGTGCGCGAGATTGCCAGAGAGAGGAAGGTGCTGCCCGAAGCCGAATTGGAGCGCGTGCTGGATCCGCGTCGGCAGACGGAGCCGGGGATTCCAGATTAGCGAAATCCCGGATTGGCGAAATCCTATTGCCGCAGGACAGCCGAGATGACACATGAAACCGTGAAACGCAAACGGCCGGGCAACACTTACCTGTGGAGATGTCGCCGGGGTCGAGGAAGCAGCAACTGGAGAGTGAAACGGAATTCCATGACCCAGGCAACGGAAGTGAAAGCATGAATGCGATGCTGAACGGGCTACTTTTACTGGCATTGGGTATCTGGCTTGGCAGCATAATCTTTTTTTCATTTGTGGTGGCGCCCGTGTTGTTCCGCGTGCTCTCGCCGAGCGATGCGGGAAAAGTCGTTCGCGCCGTCTTTCCTGTGTATTACCTCATCGGGATGGTGTGTGGTGTCGTAGCCGTGCTAACGCTTTGGGGCTTGACGAGCGGGCCAGGATGGGCGCCAGCCACGCTGTGGCAAGTCGGTTTGTTGCTGGTGATGGTGCTCATCAATCTGTATGCTCGACAAAGTTTGATGCCGCGCATCAACGCAGCGCGTGATGCCGGTCAGATGCAGCAACAGCAGTTCGATCGCTTGCACCGGCAGTCGGTGATCCTGAACGGTGTTGTGCTCGTGTTGGGACTGATTGTGATGGCGTTGATCGGTGGCACAGCGACCCTGATTTGATGAGGAGGTTGATCATGAATCGTCGTCATTTCTTTCGCGCAATGGCTGCGCCGGCCCTGTGGCCGCTGGCCAGCAGAGTTCAGGCTAACACCCGCGATCCGAAGAAAGCGCCTCCTGAAGATAACTGGCCGGCGCCGGATGATCCACAGTATTGGCGCTGGATTCGTCAGCAATTTCTTATTCCGGCAGACGAAGCATTCTTCAATACGGGCACGTTGGGCGCTTGTCCGCGTCAAGTGCTCGATGCCGTGATCGAAGACATGCGATTGGTTGAGCAGACGCTGGCGCATTGGGATTATCGTCCAGAGAATCCGGATTGGTTCAGCGGCTATCGCCCGTTTGTGGAGTTGCGTGAAAAGTTGGCGCGACTCATTCATGCCAACGCACAGGAAATCGCGCTCACGCAGAACGCCACGATGGGCATGAATTTTCTGGCGCACGGATTGGCGTTGCAGCCGGGCGACGAAGTGCTCAGCACCGATCAAGAGCATCCCGGCGGACGCTGCGGCTGGGAGCTGCGTGCGCAACGACATGGGATCATCTATCGTCAATTGGAAATTCCCGTTCCGACGCCTGATCCGGAGACGGTGATCCGCATCTTTGCCGAAGCGATCACGCCGCGCACCCGCGTGATCACACTGCCTCACATCAGCTCGATGCTGGGCATCGTCATGCCGGTGGCAGAGATTTGCAAGCTGGCGCGTCCGCGCGGCATCTTCACCATTGTGGACGGCGCGCAGGCTGTCGGTCAGTTACATGTGAATGTGAAAGAGATTGGCTGTGATGCCTACTATTCGAGTCCGCATAAGTGGTTGTTGGCGCCGCCGGGCAATGGGTTCCTTTACATTCGCCAAGACAAGCTCAACGATGTCTGGACCACGCTGTGCTCCGGTGAGTGGAATAATTATCGCGATGGCGCATACCGGTTGATGCAGTACGGGACCGGCAATCGGTCATTGCTCAAAGGGCTGGAAGCGGCGATTGATTTTCACCAACGGATCGGCCCTGACCGTGTCCAGCAGCGCATCATCGGGTTGGCCAATCGGCTGCGCGACGGGTTGCGCAGCATCAAGGGCGTCAGCATCCTCTCTCCCATCCATCCGAAGTTGGCAGGCGCGATGGTGACCTATCGTGTGGAGGGACTCACCGGACCACAGTTGATGGATGAGTTGTGGAAGCGAAAAATCCGCGTGCGCTCGATGGGCGTGGAGAATGGCGTGCGACAGTCGGTCCACATCTATAACAGCCCGGAAGAGATTGATGCGACGTTGAAGATTGTGCGCGAATTGGTCAAAGCATAGCTTGCCATGATCACCGTATTAGCGGCCACAGGCTTCACCGGTCAACTCGTCGCTCGGGAAGTGAAGCGGCTCGGCCTGCCGCTGCGTCTGGCAGGGCGAAGCGCAGAGAAACTCAGTAGATTCGCGGCCGAGCTTGGTCACGGTGTTGAGACAGTTGTCGCTGATGTGAAGCAGCCGGAAACCTTGTTACCGATATTTGAAGGAACAGGCGTCCTGATAAACTGCGCCGGGCCGTTCACTGAACTTGGCGAGCCAGTGGTGGCGGCGGCTGTCCACCACGGCGTGCACTATCTGGATACAACCGGTGAGCAGGCCTTCATCAAGCTGGTCTTTGAGCGGTATAGCGAGCTTGCCAAGCAAAAAGGTATCGTAGTGGCCCCGGCCACTGCGTTTGAATATGCGTTGTCCGATGCGGCTGCTGCGTTGGCTGCTCGAGAACTGGAGCCGTGCGATGAGATTTCCATCGTGTATGCTGTATCTGGATTCGGCGCGAGCCGGGGAACCAAGAAATCGGTCTTACGGGTGTTGACCGATCAAGGCTATCTCTATCAAAACGGAGAATTGGTGCCCACGGCGCCAGGCCGTGAACAACGCACCGTGCATTTGCCAAGCGGCCGAAAGCTGACCGCCGTGTCGTTTCCCGGTGGAGAAGCGATTCTCGTGCCCCGACATGTCCGCACGCAGGCCGTCATTCCGATGATGGCGCTGGAAGCCACAACAACCGCTCTGCTGGGCATCGGGCTGCCGTTGCTTCGCGCGGCGATGAAGACACCAATGCAACGTTGGCTGCTCGGCCGTATCGAAGCGGGCGCCGTTGGACCGACTGACGAAGAACGGAAGAACAGCCGCTTCACAGTGGTGTGCGAAGCCAGTCGTGGTGAAGACCGGCACGCCGTGATTGTTCAAGGACGAGACCCCTACGGCCTGACGGCGACAATCGCCGTCGCTGCGGCTTCACACCTGCTCAGGCACGGAGCCGCAGAGACTGGCGCGCTCTCGCCAGCTATGATTGCTGGACCGGAACTGATCGTTGAGAGCACGCGCGCAGCCGGCGTGACCTGGCTTGGATGAAATCTCAGCTTGCTGGTCGAGTTGCTTGACAGACCTCAACTTCGTCTGTTAAGGTAACAAGGCCCGGTGGCGAGAATGTAAGTAAACGATGGTGAGGGAAATTATCAAGCAGAAGTCCTCGTTACCTATGTCTTCAAACACCGGCGTGCTCGGTTTGAGTCAGTCCTGATGAGGTCTTATTTGATGATGGCGCGCTGGCTTGTTGATGGATGCACGAATGTACGAGAATCGGTATTTTCATTCCTTGAAACGGGCAATCCCGCAAATCTTCAGTTTAGGAGGAGAAATGAAACAACGACTCACAACAGTGTTGATTGGTCTTTTGATGATGGCGATGCTTGTTGGCACGAACCTATCTTCCGCTCAAGGGACGCGGGCCGAAAGGGAGCCAAACAACAACAAACGTCAGGCTGAAGCCTTATCACAAGCCGTTGGGACAGAAACGATCACCGGTCGGGTCAGGATTGGTGACACCAGTTCGTTTGTTGAACAATTGGAGGTGGACTTTCAGTTGAATGATCCGCAAGAAGATTGGTTCTACTTTGATGTTGGTGGCAGCAAGCCGAATGTGGTTGAGTTGGGATACCAAGTTGGATGGACGCCGGCTCAGCCCGACGTGGATAGTTGGGTTCTCGGTGATGCTGTGGACTTGCTGTATACCGATGAACTCTGCGGTCATGATGCTGCTGCCTCATTAGACAACCCGGAGATCATGGACAATCGGTTGTTCTATCGTTATTCAAATCGTGCGGAAGAAGCCAATGGTGAGAATCCACGCTTGCCGGAGATGTCGCGATATTATGTCACGGTGTCCAACTATGACCCGACGCCGGCGCCGGAAGCTAACTATAGATTGGAAGTAACGGTTCCGGCGCGAGGCACAACGCGCAGTGTGCGCCACACGGCCAGCGGCTTTGGTCCGTGGTTTATCGTGCGGGCTGACAGCTTCCGAACGCCGCGCAACACACTGGAAGCCCTGACACGCATTACCCCACCGGAATACCCAGCCCGGTTGGATAGCATGACGTTTTTGCAGTTCAATGTCGCCAATGGTCCGATGGTTAATGACACGTTCCAAATTGTTGCTTACTTGGATCCCGACGGCGATGGCAATTTGGCCAATGCTCGACGAGTTGTGAACCGCCAAGCGCGCATCACGTCGTTGCCAACACAGATGAACCGGGGTAATTTCCTGACCTACGATATGAGGGCAGACAATGTCGTTGCAACCAGCGGCGACATTTACGTCGGCGTTCAAACAGACCGTCGGAGGAACCGCGTCCACATTCCATTCGACGGTGACCGTTTAGGGTTCTATCGCAGCCCGATCTCCCTCGATGGTGGTGACTATGCCTTTCTGCAGATCAATAGTGACCTGGTCGGTGGTCCACTGATTTCCAATGTCGGTATTGATGCGCAGTTGACAATCAACCCAACAGGTAAGGTATCCACCCCAAGTCCGGTAGTGGTACGACCGGCAAAGGTTAAGTTGATGGGCGAACTGAGAGACGTTTCACTCAGGCCGATTCCTGAGAATCTCAAATAGCACGCTCACTCGGCCGTTATTGGTTGTTGATTGTTTTGAAAGCCATTTGCTCCTGAGAAGTGAGGAGCAAGTGGCTTTTACTCAGCCGAGCCCACGAAACACATGAAAGGCACGAAAAGCAAGGCTTGGGAAAAATGAGAGACGCACTCCCTACTGGCTCCTCTCTAATTTCTTATTCCGTCTTTTCCTTGTCCCATTGCTCGTGTGTTTCGTGGGCTAAGCGGTTGCTTTCTTGTTACTTGGCGAATTTCACCGAGCAGCCGTATGGCTTGGTCTGCGGCATGCTGATTGGTTTGCCGGCCAGCAACTCGTCGAGTGCTTTGGCGACGTAGTTGACTTTGTTTTCGCCCTTGTTTCCTCGCGGGTCATCGTCAATCGCCCCTTGGTAGACGACTTTCCCCGACTTGTCAATGATGAACATGTGCGGGGTCGTCTTGGCTCCATAGAGCCGACCGACCGTCCCTTCGTGATCATCCAGGATCTGGTAGGGAAGCTGATAGTCCGCGATCCATTTCTGGTTGGTTTCCTTATTCATGTAGTGTGTCGTGTTGATAGCCAACCAGATGACGCCTTTGTCTTTGTACTTCTGGGCGAGGCTTTTCATCGTCCCGGCCTTGTAGTGGCGTTGAACGTAGGGACAATCCGGATTGATCCATTCGAGCACGACGATCTTCTTTCCGGAGAAGTCGGACAGACTCACCTTCTTCCCGGTTTGATCTTCCAAGCTAAAGGCCGGAGCGGCTGCGCCCACCGAAGCCGTCAGATTGCCGTCCTCGGCTCGCGTGAAATAGAGCCACGCTGCTCCTGCTACCACCAAAACTGCAATGCTCAAAGCTGTTACCTGTTTCATATTGCCTCTGCAAAGGAATTTTCAAAATTTTACCCTCGCAGCCGCACCGGCACGATGACGCCTTTTCGTACACCATCGGTATCGGTGTAGACTACGAGTGATTCTAAGACAGTTGATGACAGTCGTTGACCCGGCAAGATCGCCACTTTGAATGAAACTTGTGTTTGCGTGGCCTGTGTTTGGCAGGTCACGTCTTCAATGACGAGCGCCTCATCTGCTGTGGGATACCACTCCACGTGAAGGGGGGCTGACTTCCATTGAATTGAGAGAAGGAAAGACCCGGCTGTGCCGTTGGGCGGGATAGAGCCTGACGTTCTCACCATCAGCGGACTATCAGCGCCCGTGCTCTCTTGCGGAAGCCGCCTCTGCCAGCTTGCGAACAACTCGGCATTGGCCGGGGCCGCTGCTTTGCTGACCGGCAGCGTGAGACTTAGATTGGCCTTACCAGGGATGCAGACCTGCTCACAAGAGAGCCACTCGACTTTGGCTTGAATCCGAATGGTTGATCCAAGTGATACCGTCTTTGGCGCGAGCACCTTGGCTATGAACAGAACCGAATCAGAATAGCCGTAGCCAACGATGTTTCCTGGTTGATCGAACCTCGTCGGGATAGGCCATTGCAGTGGGCCGAGGACGAAACCTTGGGGAACTTTGAACTCAACCAACGTTGGCAAACCGGAATCGCCCGGATTCTTCCAATACACGTGCCAACCAGGCTTCATCCGGAGCAGCACACCCACTGTGAACGATTTTCCCGGTTGGATCGCCGCCACGTCGGCTAGCAATTCAGCCTGCACCGCGCCTTTGTCGGTTGAACCGCTACACGGAAGCGCCAAGAGGCAGAGCACAACGAATGTAATCCACAGTTTCATCGGATTTGAGGTCGGGATTCTAGTGATCAAAAGCGATTTGCGTCAAGAGAACGCGGCTGACTTCTAGCTTCTGGCTCCTGCCTCACACATGGACCTTCTCCAGACTATTGGTATCAGATGAAACTCCCGTTAAAACGTTAGGACAGCATCGGCATCAGACACGGCGGTTTCCAGAAATTCTTTGATCTCGCAAATTGCGTCAATTTCCGGGATGAGGTCCTGTTGGTGCAACCCGCAGATGAACATGGAGGAAGCACAGGCGAAGAACTGCACGTCGTCGCCGTGCTGTTTGGCGTCGCGAAGAAATGTGTGCAGCGTGTGGAAGTCGGCGGCCTGTAATCGAGCCAAAACGGCTTCTCCCAGGCCCTGATAGGCTTGTGAGAAATTGGTTTCGTTGATGTGGCTGTTGGTGACTTTCAGTAGCGCCTCATCACGAAAGAAGACGCGGACAGAGCGGTCGGGCACGGCTGTCAGCGCGCGGATCAATGTGGCCACCTGAACGAAGTTATTGAAGCTGCCTCGCGAGACGATGACGGCGACTTTTTTCAACTCGATCCTCCCTGTGTATGAAGTTGGCTCATCTGTTATCGGCCTTCGATCAGGCGGTTCAGCCGCTGATCGTTGCCGATGGCTCAGGCCTTGAAAATAGCAGATTGGTCGAGCAGACGCCAAGCGAAAGAATTAGTGAAACGCCTTGAATCATGACGGCAAGGTCTGGTATAAAAAGGCTTTCGATTAAGGAGGTTGTTCACGAGTGAGTTTGCTGGGTGCACTCCGGCGGAAACGACAACAGAATGAGCATGTGTTCAGTGTCGAGATTAGCCCGCCGATGAACTATCCGGGACTGGTCAAGACCAGCGAACTGTTGGAGGCGCTCAAGGCGCTAGACCTGGACGCACTGGCTATCACCAACAGCACCGGAGGCAGCTTCAGATTGAATCCGCTGGCCGTTGTGGAAGTCGTTCAGGCTTCCATGCGCGTCCCCATCATTGTGCATATCACGGCGCGGGATGAAGGCTCGTACCGAACGGTTTACACCCATGTGGACCAGATGGCGTTGCACGGCGTGGCGCATGTGTTGATCATTCGCGGTGATCCCAGTCCGGTCAATTCGCGCCAGACCGACGCCTACAAATTCACCACGGTGGAATTGGTCAAGCTGATGTATGACTACAGCCGCCAACAAAACTACGCGCTGGAAATCCTGGTGGCTGGACATCCGGAATGGCAGAGCACATTGACCAAGCACATGCGCTACCAAAAGCAGAAAATTGACAATGGCGCGCAGGGAATCATTGCCAACATCGTCACCGACGCCGACAGTTATTGCCGCTATGTGGATGCCGCGCTGGCTCATCAGGTGAATGTGCCCATCTTTCCATCGGTCATTCCATTAACCAGCCTGACGCGGTGTGAGTTTTTGCGCAAGACGTTACACGTGCCGGTTCCCTCGTCTGTTACTGAGCGATTAAGTCGCTTCACTGAGAAGGAGGACCTGCGCCGCGCCGGTGTAGAAATTTCTGGCCAGATTGCCCAAGAGCTGTTGCGACGCGGCGCGCCGGGCATCAATTTCAACGTCATTTTTCCTCAAGACGTGCAATCGGTCAAAGAATTGTTGCAGCAGGTGCGCGGCTACGCGAGCATCTGGGAGAAATATCAAATTGATGACCCGGAGGAAATTGAGTATTTCGGCGGCCTGCGAGAAGGCTATTTTAAGTGACGATGGCGTATCAGCAGTATGGATGTTGTGATATACTGGTGGCCCTTAACGCGCGAGGGGAGTGCATGATGGCCTCACGGCAAGGAGCAAACGTGGTGAAGCAGCGCACAGGATCACCTTTGAAATGATGGCGCGAGTGACGTCAATCGCAAGAGATTCAGAGCGGGATTGAGCTTATGTCGCAGCAAGACGAACGATCCTATTTGCCGGCGCCGGTTCATGACGAGCGTGAGCCGGTGACCAGATTTTACGCGGCTGATTGGTATCGCCATGCCACGACCGCGCAGCGCGATGTTCATCTGCTGGATTACTGGCGCATTCTGAAAAAGCGAAAGTGGATTGGACTAGGCGCGTTGCTGGTGGTGGTCACAGTGACGGCGATTCGCATGTATCAAGCGCAAGCGATTTATGTGGCCTCTGGCAAGGTGATCATCAATCAGCAGATGCCGATCCGTCTGGCCAACGATCAAGAAGGCACGATTGTGGCGGCTAATGACGCCCAGTATTTGGAAACGCAATTGAATGTGCTGCGGAGCAAGGCATTGGCGCGACGCGTGATTGATGAGCTGGCGCTGGCCCGGCGACCTGAATTTGCCGACCTGGCCGGCGTCGCTGATCCGACGCTGCGAGACAAGCTGATGCTGGATCGGTTCCTTGGCGGCCTGGATGTGAGCCTGCTGCGCAACACGCGAATTGTTCAGGTGAACTATGCTTCGCCTGACCCGCAACAAGCCGCGCTGGTGGTCAATACGCTGATGGAGCAGTTGATCAAATACACGATTGACGCGCGACTGGAATCAACCCGGCAGGCGCGGGCGTGGCTCAATGAGCGGCTCACCAAGCTCCAGCAAGACTTAGAGGAGCAGCGGGAAAAGCTGGTGCAATACGGCAAAGAGAATCAAATCGTCGAGGTCGGTGAGAATCAAACGATTGCCATTGAACGCTTGATGGATTTGAACCGTCGGTTGGTGGAAGCCGAAGCGGACCGCATTCAAGCAGAGGCGCTCTATAACCTGAGTAAGAAAGCCTCTGCTGATACGCTGCCGGTGGTGATGGCCGACCCGATGGTGCAAGTGCTCCGGCAACGCATCGCCGAGGATCAGCGACGATTGATCGAATTGGAAAAGCGGTTCACCAACGAATGGCCTGAAGTCAAAACCTTGAAGAGCCAGATCGAGGAATCGGAGCGTCAGTTGCAGGAAGCCAAGCAGCGCATCCTGGCCAAAGTGGAGGCCGACTATAAGACGGCGCTGGCTCGTGAGCAGAAATTGCGCGAGGAATTAGCCCGTCAGCGCGAAGAAACCGTGCGACAAAATGAGCAGGCCGCGCGGTTGTCTATTCAAAAGCAGCAGGTTGAGGCCAGCGCGCAAGTGTATGGTGGGTTGCTGCAAAAGCTGAACGATGTTGATCTGCTATCCACGCTGGAGACGACCAACATCCAGATTTTGGATCGCGCTCAGCCGCCGACCGTGCCGGCCCGTCCGCGCAAACTGTTTAATATCGGCGTGAGCGCACTGGTCGGATTGCTGGTGGGCATCCTCCTCTCGTTGTTTGTCGAGTATCTGGATAACACGGTGAAATCCACCGAAGATGTTGACCGATTGCTGGGGTTGCCGTCGCTTGGCGTGGTGCCGGCGTTGGAGAGTCTGGAAAGGAAGGGCCGCCTCTCGTTGCCTCGTTTGCATAGCAGCAGACAGTCTTCCGGTCCAATTTTGATTGTGGATGACCATCATCGGTTGAGTTTCGGCGAAGCCTTTCGCTCGCTGCGCACATCGGTGCTGCTGTCGAACGCAGAACGACCGCCGCGCACGATTCTGTTTACCAGCAGCAGTCCGGGCGAGGGCAAGACGACAACGGCGGTCAATATGGCATTGAGTCTGGCGCAAACCGGCGCTCGCGTCATTGTGGTGGATGGCGATTTGCGCAAGCCTGGGTTGCACAAAATGTTTCGCATGAAAAATCAACATGGCTTGTGCACCTACCTGACGCAGGCGGTTGATCTCGGCTCCGTCATCGAGCACAATCGGTTTGAAAATCTCTCGGTGATCCCTTCGGGGCCGATTCCGCCCAATCCGTCTGAGCTGCTCTCGTCCAGCAAGATGCGTGAAGCTATCACGCTGCTCAGTCAGCAGTATGATTTCGTCGTGATTGATTCGCCGCCGGTTTCCACGCCGGATGCGTTGATTCTCTCGACGATGGTGGATGGTGTCATCATGGTCATCCGCTGTGGACGAACGCCGCGCGATCTGGTGCACCGCGCGAAGCAGTCGCTTGATGACGTGAACGCGAAAATCTTTGGCGTGGTGCTCAATCGTGTGGATGTGAATCAGGACGGCTACTACCATTACTACCGCTACTACTACTACTACTCGGATCAGCAAGCTGAGGAAACACCGCCGGCGGTCACATAAAGACCGACGCAGCCGGGGGCGCGCGCGTATGATTGACATTCACTGTCACATCCTGCCAGGCATTGACGACGGAGCCAGGTCGTTCGATGAAGCAGTGGCGTTGGGTGAACTCCTGATCAAGGAAGGCGTCAGCACGGTGGTAGCGACGCCACACGTCTTTCATCTGCGCTACGCCACGCCAACGAGCGAACAGATGCTGAGCCGATTGACATGGTTGAATGAAGCGTTTGCTGGACGGCTGCGGGTGGTCTGCGGCGCTGAAGTATGCGCTGTGCCGGAAGCGCTCAGCGTGTTACGCCGTCCAGAGCTTTTGATCAACGGCGGGCCTTATATGCTGGTCGAGTTTCCCAGCGAGATCGTGCCGCATGGCGCAGAAAACTTGTTGTTTGAACTGATCGCATCAGGCGTGCGCCCGATCATCGCTCACCCTGAACGGAATCGTGTATTGGTGAATGATCCAGAGCGGTTGCGCACGTTTGTACACATGGGGTGCTATGCACAGTTGACTGCGCCCTACCTGCTTGCCAACAACAGCGCGCGGCGGCTGGCGTTGCGATGGATTGAGTCGGGCCTCATTCATTTCGTTGCGTCGGATTCACACCGCTCGGATTGGCGTGCGCCGCGCCTGGCTGCGCCATATCAGGTGGTGGAGAGAGAGTGCGGCGCGGCTGTCGCACACGCCCTGTTTGTCGCCAATCCGCAGGCCGTCATTCGGGGTGAGACGTTGCCGTTTGCGCCTGAGCTGCGCGTGTTCAACAAAACAAAATCAAGCTGGTGGCGATCGCTATGGGGAGGTTGAGAGGGAGCGTGTAGAGCAATCAGCGAGGAGCGTTTGTATGGCGAACGTGTGTGTTATTGGCGCCGGGCATGTTGGCTTGGTCTCGGCAGCCTGTTTTGCGAAGTTAGGTCATCAGGTCATCGCCGTGGATAAAAACGAAGAGCGGATTCGCCAACTGCATCAGGGGCGCAGTCCATTTTATGAGCCGGGGCTTGACGAGTTGCTTCATGAGGCCGTAGCCAAGCAGCGGCTCATGTTCTCGACCGATGTTGCTGACGGAGTCAACCGGAGCGAGATCATTTTTATTTGCGTGGGCACGCCGCCGATGGCGGATGGCGGAGCTGACTTGTCACAGGTGGAAGAGGTGGCTCGCATGGTCGCGCACACGATGACCGATTACAAGCTGATCGTGGAGAAGAGCACTGTGCCGGTCAAGACCTCTCAGTGGATCAAGCGGACGGTCGGCTTATTCAAGCGCAGTGGCGTTGAATTTGACGTGGCCAGCAACCCAGAATTCTTGCGCGAAGGCACGGCGATCAAGGATTTCATGGAGCCGGATCGCATCGTCATTGGCGTTGAGTCGGAGCGGGCCAAGGCGCTGATGCTCAAACTCTACGAAGGATTCAATTGCCCGGTACTGGTGACAGACATCAATACCGCCGAGATCATTAAGCATGCGTCCAATTCATTTCTGGCGATGAAAATTTCATTTATCAACATGATCGCCGATTTGTGTGAGCGCACGGGAGCGGATGTCCAGATGGTGGCCGAGGGGATGGGCTATGATCGGCGGATTGGTCGTTCGTTTCTCAATGCGGGCGCTGGCTATGGCGGGTCATGTTTTCCGAAGGATGTCAAAGCGTTCGCCAAAATCGCCGAAGATTTGGGATTGAACTTCGAGTTGTTAAAAGAAGTTGATCGCATCAACGAATCGCGCGTGGGCCGGCTCATGGAGCGCCTCAAAGAAGCGCTTTGGATGTGTCGCAACAAAACGATTGGCGTGCTCGGACTGGCGTTCAAGCCGGACACGGATGATATACGCGAATCGGTCAGCCTCAAAGTGATCCGGCAGCTCCTGGATCAAGGCGCGCGCTTGAAGTTGTATGATGCCAAAGCTGCTGAGAACATGAAGCGCGAATTTCCTCCTCAGCCGGACATCGTGCAATACGTTGATTCACCGTATGAGGCCGCTCGCGATGCCGAAGCGCTGCTGATCTTGACCGAGTGGGACGAATTCAAGCATCTGGATTTACCTCGTGTCAAAACGCTCATGCGCACGCCCATTATCGTGGATGGACGCAATGTGTTTGATCCGGCGCGGGTGCGCGAGCTGGGTTTTGAATATTACTGCATGGGGCGACAGAGTGTGCGAAATCATTTCTAACAAGCGTCAGTATTTCAGCCTTCAGGTATCAGGCTCATGGCTTGGCCTGTATCCGAGGTCGAGGCCTGATGTTTGAAATCTGATGTCTGAAGTCTGATGTGTGAAATCTGAGGTTTGGTCAGATGGCGACAGTATTGATTACGGGTGGAGCGGGATTTCTTGGATCGCATTTGTGCGATCGGTTTATCACAGCCGGCTGGGATGTGATTGCGATGGATAGCTTCTTGACAGGCACGCCGGATAATATCGAGCATCTGTTGGGGCATCCCAGTTTCCGCTTTATCAAGTACGATGTGACGCATTACGTCTATGTGGCGGGACCGGTTGACCTGGTGCTGCACTTTGCCTGTCCGGCCAGTCCGGCTGATTATTTGCGGTACAAAATTCACACGATGAAGGTAGATTCGTTGGGCACGCTGCACACGCTTGGACTTGCCAAAGCGAAAGGCGCGCGGTACGTGCTCGCCTCAACGTCCGAAGTCTACGGCGACCCGACGGTGCATCCGCAGCCGGAAAGCTACTGGGGCAACGTCAATCCCAACGGTCCCCGCTCCGTTTACGATGAGGCCAAGCGCTTCTCTGAAGCGTTGGCGATGGCCTATCATCACACACATGGGATTGATGTGCGGATTGCGCGTATCTTCAATGTCTACGGCGAGCGAATGCGCATGGAAGATGGGCGCGCCGTGCCGAACTTCATCGTGCAGGCGTTGCGTCAGGAGCCGATCACCGTCTACGGGGATGGCACGCAGACCCGCAGCTTTTGTTACGTCAGCGACCTGGTCGAAGGTGTCTACCGGTTAGCGACCTATCCGAATATCGCTGGAGAGGTGATCAACCTGGGCAATCCTGACGAGTACTCGCTGTTGCAGATGGCGCGGTATGTTAAGGAAATTGTCGGGGCTTCGTCGGAGATTGTCTTCAAGCCGTTGCCACAAGATGATCCCAAGCGGCGGCGGCCGGACATCACCAAAGCGCGCATGCTGCTCGGTTGGGAACCGCAAGTCCCATTAAAGGAAGGCATGCAGCGAACGGTCGCCTACTTCAGAAAGATGTTGGAGAAATACGGACAGGCATGAATACAGTTGCCGTTATTGGTTTGGGGTATGTTGGTCTTCCGTTGGCGCTGGCGTTCGCTGAAGAGAGGCTGCAGACCTACGGCTTAGACGTGGACGCTGAGCGGGTGGAGAGCTTGCGACGCGGTGTCTCCTACATTGGTGATGTGTCTGATGAGGAGCTACGGCGCGTGCGCTCCCACTTCACGCCGACGACCGATTCAACGATCCTCGGACAAGTGGACGCAGCGATCATTTGCGTGCCGACGCCGCTGCGTAAGACGAGGGACCCGGATATTTCGTACGTCATCACAGCCGCCGAGGAGGTGGCCAAGCATCTTCATCCGGGTATGCTCGTGGTGTTGGAAAGCACGACCTATCCGGGCACAACAGAAGAAGCGCTCAAGCCGTTGCTCGAAGCCACTGGGCTCAAAGTCGGAAAAGATTTCTTTCTGGCTTTTTCTCCTGAGCGAATTGATCCGGCCAATAAGCAGTTCACCGTGCGGAACACACCGAAGGTGGTCGGCGGCGTGACACCAGCTTGCACGGAGCGAGCCGTGAGTTTGTATCGGCGCGTTGTGAATCAGGTCGTGCCGGTGGCCTCGGCGACAACAGCCGAGCTGACCAAACTGCTGGAAAACACGTTCCGCGTCATCAATATCGGGTTGGTGAATGAAATGGCCATGTTGTGCCATCGCATGGGCGTTGATGTCTGGGAGGTAGTCGAAGCCGCTGCCACCAAGCCGTTTGGCTTCATGCCGTTTTATCCGGGGCCGGGCATTGGCGGCCACTGTATTCCGGTTGATCCGTTGTATCTGTCGTGGCGAGCCAAAGGGTACAATTTCACCACGCGCTTCATCGAGTTGGCCGATGAAGTCAATCGTCGCATGCCTGAATACGTGGTGACGTTGATCGCTGACGCCTTAAACAATGTTGGTAAGCCGATCCGCGGATCGAGGATTTTGTTGCTGGGGATGGCCTACAAGAAAGACGTCTCAGATGTGCGCGAGTCGCCGGCGTTGGAGGTGCTGGAGCTGCTCAGCCGCCGCGGCGCTCGGCTCAGTTACCATGATCCGTTTGTGCCCCAACTTGTTCAGCAGGGTCGGCCGTTGCGCTCTGTGGCCTTGACCGAGGCGGTGTTGGCCGAGAGCGATTGTGCTGTGGTGTTGACCGATCACAGCGCCTACGATTGGCCCTGGATCGTCAACCATTCAAACCTCGTCGTGGACACCCGCAATGCGACAAAGGCGCTGGGTGCTCACCCGAAAATTTATCGGTTATAAACGTTGATTGTTATGAGTGACGAATCATTTCGCCGGCAGGTCTTGTGGTATGCCATTCATACCAAGCCTCGGCAGGAAGATATAGCGCAATTGAGCTTGCAGTCGTTGGGGTTGACTACGTTTAATCCCAAGCTGAAGGAGAAGAAGCTGGTGCGCGGCGTTCAGCGGGAAGTGATCAAACCGCTGTTTTGCAGTTACATTTTCTGCAAGTTTCGCGTGCACGATTCCTTTCGCGCGGTCAAGTACGCGCGTGGCGTCCGTGATATTGTCGGCACAAAGGAAGAGCCGACGCCGGTGGACGACGAGATCATTGCGATTATTCGTCAGCGGATGGTGGACGGCTATGTGACCATTGAAGCGCCCAAATTGCAACCGGGCGACACCGTGGTGGTCGAGGAAGGGCCGCTCCAAGGCTTTGTCGGCATCTTTGAACGAGAGATGAACGACTCTGAACGCGTCGTCATTTTGTTGAACACGATCAAATTTCAAGCGCGCGTCGTGATGGAACGTAGCAAATTGAGAAAACTGTGAACAAGGTGGTACGTGGTCGGAGTGCTGGCAGACGCGAAAAAGGTGAAGATCAGCTTGGTCAAGCTCGATCTGACCTACAGTCGAGCCTGTGCCGTGCTGTCAAACTCGAACAAGGCGAAGATCAGCTTGTTCCGGTATAGTCCAAATCACGCAACGAGGAGCAACGCATGGCAACATATTTAGTCACCGGCGGCGCCGGCTTTATTGGTGGGCATCTGGTCGAAGAATTGGTTAGGCGCGGTGAGCAGGTTCGCGTGTTAGATAATCTCTGGGAAGGGAAGATGGAGAATCTGGCCGCGGTGGCCGACCGCATTGAATTTATGAAAGAGGACCTGCGCGACGAAGACGCAGTGCGCCGGGCTGTGCAGGGCGTGGATATTGTCTTTCATCAAGCGGCGTTGCATTCGGTTCCTCAGTCAGTTGAAGACCCGATTTCCAGCAACGAGGTCAATATCACCGGCACGTTGTTACTGCTCCGAGCTGCTCACCAGGCCGGCGTCAAGCGTGTGGTCTATGCTTCGTCCTCGTCCGTCTATGGCGACAGTGAAGAAGAAGTCCAGTCAGAAGCCCATCTGCCGACGCCCGTTTCGCCCTATGGCGTTACCAAGATTGCCAATGAGTATTATGCCCGCGTCTATACAAAAACCTATGGGTTGGAGACGGTGGGGCTGCGCTATTTCAACGTGTTCGGCCCGCGGCAAGACCCAGCGTCCGAGTATGCCGCTGTGATTCCTCGCTTCATCTTGCGAGCCTTGCAGGATGAGCCGCTGGAAATTCACGGCGATGGGTTACAGTCGCGGGATTTCACCTATGTCAGTAACGTGGTTGATATGAATTTGCTGGTTGCGACGGCTCCTGATGTGGCCGGCCAGTCGTTTAATGTCGGTTGCGGCCAGTCCTATCAAGTGCTCCAGATCAAGGGCTACTTGGAAAAAGTGCTGGGCAAGCCGCTGAAGTCTTATCATACGGCGCCGCGTCCGGGTGATGCGCGCTACACACGCGCCGATATGCGACGAGCAGAGCAACAGCTTGGATACCGGCCCAACGTCAGTTTTGAAGAAGGTCTTCGCCGAACGGTTGACTATTTTCGCCAACAGCTCGGTCTGTAGACGACAGCGCGCGCTGCTTTATGACGCTGCGTTCTTTATGACGACGAAGCAATATAGCACGCACTGGCAACCAGACGACGGCTGGCGCTGCTTCATTGCCCGTTTTCATTCTGATGGCGCAGCAATGGCAGCCGAACTAAGCATGGCATGAGCTGATTGCGCATGCCGATCACGACTTTTTGCGAAGGAGACTATTCATGCCGAAAGGATTTACCGTTTGGTTCACCGGGTTGCCGAGTTCCGGCAAAAGCACATTAGCCAGGATGCTCGAACCCGTCTTGCAACAACGAGGCTATCATGTCGAAGTGTTCGATGGCGATGAAGTTCGCCTGCGCCTCTCGAAAGGGCTTGGGTTTTCTAAAGAGGATCGCGACGAAAATATTCGGCGCATCGCCTACTGCGCGAATCTGGTCACACGCAGCGGCGGCGTGGCCATCACCTGCGCGATCTCACCGTATCGGGACATCCGTGAAGAAGCGCGTCGCGAAATCGGACGGTTCGTTGAGGTGTTCGTGTGCTGTCCGGTTGAAACCTGCATCGAACGCGACGTCAAAGGGCTTTACCGCAAGGCGCTGGCCGGCGAGATCAGCAATTTCACCGGCGTCTCCGATCCCTATGAAGAGCCACTGAACCCAGAGATTATTGTGGAAAGCCATCGCGAATCACAGCAACAGAGTTTGTCCAAGATTGTTCAGGGGCTGGAGTCATTGGGGTACATTCAGCCGGAAGGATTTGGCGGCCTGACCGAGGTGTTGATCCCGACGTATGTCTACCGGCAGATTGAGCAACGCCTGATCAACAACGGCTCGTCGGATGTCTCGCATTACGTCACCGAATTGTTGATGCAAAAATTGAATGAACCTGAAGGCCTGGTCATCAGCGGGCAGCAGCGTGAAGCGATCTTGAACCGACTGAGGGACCTGGGTTATCTGGATTGATACGACAAAGGAGAAAAAGCACTCATGATTCCAAAACCACACGGCGGCAAGTTAGTCAATCGCGTGTTGACAGGCGCCGGGCGCGAGCAGGCGCTTGCTCATGCGCCGCACCTGCCGCACCTGCCGATCAGCGATGAACTGGCGACCGACGTGCTCAACATCGCAACCGGCGTGTTCAGTCCGCTGGAAGGCTTCATGGGCGAAGAGGATTTCAACGGCGTCCTGCATTATAAACGGCTGAGCACGGGCGTGCCGTGGACAATTCCTATCGTGCTTGATCTAACGGCTGACGAAGTCAAGCGCCTGAGCAGCGAAGTGGCGCTCACCTGGCAAGGACAACCACTTGCTCTTTTCTATCCGGGCCGACCATTTCGCTACGACAAAGAGGTGTTAGCTCAACAGGTCTACGGGACGACCGATCGCCGGCATCCCGGCGTTGCGCGCACCGAAGAAATGAAAGAGTTTCTGGTCGGCGGCGCCATTGATCTGCTCCACGAGCCAGAAACGCCGTTCGCGCAATACAGCTTGAAGCCAATTGAAACGCGCGTGCTGTTTGAAGCCAAAGGCTGGCGAACGATCGTCGGTTTCCAGACGCGCAATGTGCCGCACCTGGGCCATGAATATGTGCAGAAGACTGCGATGACGTTCACCGACGGATTGTTCATCAATCCCGTCATCGGTCGCAAAAAACCGGGCGACTTCAAAGACGAAGTCATCTTGAAAACCTACGATGCGCTGATCAAGCATTACTACTTGAAAGAGCGAGCTGTCATGGCCATCCTGCGCACGGAGATGCGCTACGCCGGGCCGCGTGAGGCGATCTTCCATGCTATTTTGCGGAAGAACTTCGGCTGTACTTATTTCATCGTCGGACGCGATCATGCTGGCGTAGGAAATTTCTATCATCCGTATGCTGCGCAGGAAATTTTTGACGAGTTCCCTGATCTGGGCATTGTGCCGCTGTTCTTCACCGCATTTTATCATTGTCGGCGCTGCGGCAGCGTGGCCAACGAAAAGACCTGTCCGCATGGCCCGGAAGATCGGTTAGACTTCAGCGGGACGCAGTTTCGTGATCTGGTTACCAAGGGGACGATGCCGCCAAAGGAATTTGTTCGTCCGGAGGTCGCCAAGATCATCGTGGAGTTCCCAGACCCGTTTGTCACCTGAGGCGAACGTCACGGCGAATCACCGCCGCATGCCTCCTGCGTTTGAGGCCTGGGGCGGCTTCGCTCAATACGGGCCTAATACAAATTGGCTTGCGAAAGGCCACGTTTCACGAAGCATCCAGAGCAGTAGGACATGAACTTACTGAGCGGCCATCTCCGATTTTCAATCTTAAAAACCGTTCGATCTCCTGGTAATCGCGCAAGCACTGGTTGGACAGTTTCCGATTGCCGGGGAATCGTCCGTGTTCGATGGCACACCACAAAGGATGAAAAGTTCGTAGCAGCACCTTTGATGGGGCGATAGGCGGCGATGAATCACCTGACTACGAGTCTACTTTATAGGCAAGGGATGAATAAAGCCACCGAGGTCACAGAGACCACAGAGAGCCCTCTCCGTCTCTGCTCTCTGTGATCTTTGTGGT
The DNA here is from genome assembly GCA_025054955.1 of Blastocatellia bacterium. Classification (NCBI taxonomy): domain Bacteria; kingdom Pseudomonadati; phylum Acidobacteriota; class Blastocatellia; species Blastocatellia bacterium. The sequence continues at coordinate 22,605 of JANWZE010000006.1, forward strand.
CTCTGTGGCCATTTTCCCGGAAGGACCGGGCTTTCGATGCATACCCGGTTGATCGGCTTTGGTGAGAATCGCCTGCCTCAAGCTGATCAGACTGGCGAGGCTTTCTCTCTATGGACGTCGAATCAATCCGCCATTTTTGCCTCTCGTTGCCCCATGCGACAGAAGACATTCAATGGGGAGATGATCTGTTGTTTCGTGTGGGCGGCAAGATATTCGCCATCATTGATCTGAATCCACAGACACCCACGCGGCTCTCGTTCAAGTGTACACCTGAGCAATATGCCGAGTTGATCGAACACGAAGGCATTATCCCGGCGCCCTATCTGGCTCGCTATCACTGGGTCGCGCTTGAGCACCTTGATATTTTGTCCTCGTCGGAACTCAAGCGATTCATTGAAAATTCCTATCGTTTGGTCTTTGATCGGCTTCCCCGCAAAGTCAAAGCACAACTTCAACCGATGCAGCCCGTGATGGATGTTGATGAGCCGGAGCGTCGCGGGCCGGCCCGCTGAATGCTGGTTCGATACATAGCGAACGCGTTGGGCTGAGACCATGCGTGCGTGCTGCGGTTGCAACTACAGATTCTTGGGGCTGTGCGGCCGCGAGGCCTGGGCAAAGACCATGCGTGCGTGCTGCGGTTGCAACCAAATCACGAGAAACTCCTCCGAGCGCAATTAACTTCACATTGATTGATGGGGTTTGCCCGCGGTTCATCATCACCTGTCACCCGCTGCTCGGTTACTTTCCTGGCGTGGCGTCGAACGGCAACAATCGCCAATTATGGTTTGGCTCGGCAGGAATAATACGATGATGCTTGACCCATTCAATGATGAGATGGCGAATCTCCTGACTCGATTTGTAGAGCACAGGCGCGTCCTTGTACATCCAGAAGCCGCCGCCGCCATTGACGCGATAGTTGTTGGTTGCCAGGCGAAACGTCTGCTCCGGCTCAACAGGTTTGCCCTGATAGGTTAAGTTGACAATGCGGTCGCCTACAGGACGCCGCAAGTCAATCTGATACTGAACGCCTTCAGCCATGTCAAAATTGAAGCCGGGAATCTGCCGATCAACAAGCTCCCATGGCTGAGCGCCATCGCGGTAGGGAAGGAAATACCGGGCTGAATGTTCCAGCGCCTCTTTTAACTGACGACCCGTGATGCGCAGAACGACCAGCGTGTTTTCGTAGATGTAGAGGCCTGCGATCTGCCGAACCGTGACCGGCCCGGCTGCAAACTGGATTGCAGGATTAAACATCGCCGCCATCGAAATATCGGCCTTGCCGACGTCCATCTGCACGCGATGAATTAAATCCATCAGCGCCGTATCTTTGAATCGTGCCTCGCGTCCGTCCAGGTTCACCCGCGTTTCGCCGATGGGTGTGTTCAACCAGGCTTGCGTCTCGTCGTGATAGGGTTTTGCCAGGGCAAGAATTTCAGGATCGGCGGCGACTCGTTCATCAATCGGAATCAAGTGACTACGCTTTGACAGAATCTTCCATCGTCCGTGCGCATCGCGTTCCAATTGCAGGTCGGCGCGCGCCACGTTTTCTCCCCACTGACCAGCGTTCGTCAGCAGTGTGTTGTTAATCACCGCTTCGGGCAATTTCCGATGCGTGTGCCCCATGAAGACGACATCAATGTCGGGCGTTGCTTGCACCATCTGGTAGACCTGATTGTCGCCTGCTGCGTCCTGCGGGAATACCTGTCCGGTGACCAGGTCACGATCAAGTCCCATGTGGACGAGGACGACCACCACGTCACACCGCTCCTGCCGACGCAACAGCGAGACCCATTTGCCGGCATCTTGAACGGGGCTGCGAAATTCCATGCCAGCGTAGTTCTCTGGATTTTCCCACGTCGGAATGGAGGGCGTCGTCAGGCCCAGGATGCCGACGCGCACGCCGCCAACTTCGCGGATCGTGTAAGGCGTGAACGGATTGCTCTGGTCCGATGTCCGATAGGTATTGGCTGAGAGCCAGGGAAAGTTGGCTTCTCGTCGCGCTTTGTCAATGACAGCGAGACCGAAATTGAACTCATGATTGCCAACGGCCATGGCATCGTATCCCATGTAACTCATCACCAACATCATCGGGTTGGGCGGCGTCGGATTGTGAACATGGTGGTAGTAAATCAACGGCGTGCCTTGAATCGTATCGCCACTGTCAACCAGTAACGTATTGGGCTGCTGACGGCGGACTTGCTTGACGATCGTGTAGACCTTGGCCAACCCGCGATGGGCCGGCCTGTCGGTGTAGTAATCAGTCGGGTAAATGTTACCGTGCAGATCGGTGGTGCTGAGGATCGTAATGGTAACGCGAGCAGCCAATGACCACGCCGTCGCGCCGAGGCCGCCGAGCGCCATCATCAAAATCAACATCCACACAGAACGTCGCCGCATCTTCATACTTGTTGCTCCTTGAGAATGTGGCACAGGCCTTCCCGCCTGTGCTCCAGTTTCATTCTTCGTGGCGTGCCATAGCCTATAGGCGATTTCTCGAATGAATCGGCATTCTAGCACGTTCAGACACGGCCATCGAGCCAGTTGGTTCACTTGACGGCGATGGGAACGGAGATTACCATCAGCGCCGATGTCACGGCGAAAGCTCCTGCTCATTGATGGCATGTCGAATGTCTTTCGCGCCTTTTATGCTATCCGCCGGTTGTCTCGTCAGGGGTTGCCGACGAATGCTGTCTTTGGCTTCACCACGATGCTGCGCAAGGTGCTCAATGAGGAGCAGCCAGATTATGTTGCTGTTGTCTTCGATTCGGCTGAGCCGACATTCCGCCATCAACTCTATGCCGATTATAAGGCCAATCGCGCTGCTATGCCCGATGAGCTGGCTGTGCAGATGCCCTATATCTTTCGCGTCTGTGAGGCGCTGCGTATTCCGATCATACGACAGCCTGGCTATGAAGCTGACGATCTGATCGGCACTATGGCGCGTCAGGCTGTCGAGCAGGGGTTAGATGTTGTCATTGTGTCCAACGACAAAGACCTGTGCCAGCTCGTCAATGATCATGTCATCGTCATCAAAGCCGATCAGCAGACGAAGACGGTGCTGGATGCTCGCGGCGTCGAAGAGCGGCTAGGCGTGCCGCCCTCTCAAGTGGTTGATGTGTTGGCCCTGTGGGGCGACTCCTCGGATAATGTCCCTGGCGCGCCGGGCATCGGCGAGAAAGGCAGCGTGCAGATCATCAAGCAATTCGGTTCGCTGGAGAAGGCATTGGCTGGATGGGAGCAGGTTGAGCGAAAATCCTATCGCGAATCGCTACGCGATCATCGAGACCTGATCCTTACGTCACGCGAGCTGGTCAGGATCAAGACGGATGTGCCCCTGGAGATAGACTGGGCGGCGCTCGAACGCCGTCCACCCGATCAAGCAAAAGCCTATGCATTATTCACCGAGCTGGATTTCACCTCGTTGCTCAAGGACCTGACCGACGAGCGCGTCGTGTCTGCTGCCGCGCCCGCGAAGGCCGAGGCGGGCGGCGCACCTGAACCGCCACTCCGCTACCATACAGTGACCGCACAGCCCGAAGTGCAACAGGCCTTTGAATCGCTCTGGTCGCATGATCGGTTCGCCTTCGTGGTGGATGTGACAGACGAAAAGTTACGCGGCATTGCTCTCTCATCACAGCCCTATGCAGCCGATTATATTGATCTGCGAGCTGGCCAGTACGCGCTCGACGGATTGCGCGCCGTCATGGAGAACGGATTATTGGCCAAAACTACATACGATTTGAAATCAGCGATCAAGTTGCTTCGCTCACATGGTATCACTATCGAGGGCGCCTGTGATGACGTGATGATCGCTGCCTGGCTTCTTGAGCCGAATCGGGGCAAGTATGAGCTGGCCGCGTTGGTTCACGATTATTTGCATCTGGATGTCTCAAGCGACGCTGGCTTCGACGCCTGTCGTCAAGCTGATACGATTTTGCGTTTGACGACTGAGCTGCGCGCTCGCTTGCAACAGCAACAACTGGAGTCAGTCTATCACGAGATTGAATTGCCGCTGATTGCGATCCTGGCTGAGATGGAGCTGGCCGGCGTCCGCATTGACTTGGATTTGCTGCGTGAGGTCTCAGTCGAGCTAGAGTCGAAACTGGCTCGTTTGTCAGAGAAAATCTACGAACAAGCTGGTCGCACCTTCAACATCAATTCACCGCAGCAACTGGGCGAGGTGTTGGAAGCGTTGAATATCCAGATCAAACGGAAAACGAAAAAGACCGGTCGTATTTCGACCAGCGCCGACGTATTGGCCGAAGTGGCGGCTGAGCATCCGATCGTGCAGTTGATACTGGACTATCGCGAGCTGGCCAAGCTCAAAGGGACTTACGTGGATGCCCTGCCCAAGTTGATTGATCCACGCACCGGTCGCGTTCATACGACATTTGATCAAACCGGCACATCAACGGGACGACTTTCATCTCGCAATCCAAATCTGCAAAACATCCCCGTGCGTTCCGCAATGGGCCGAGAAATTCGCAAGGCCTTTGTCGCCGCGCCGGGGCACGAACTTGTCGTGGCCGATTACTCACAGATTGATTTGCGCGTGCTGGCGCACATGAGCGGTGATGAGGCCATGACGCAGGCGTTTCGCCAGGGACGCGACATTCATGCGGAAGTCGCCCGCACCGTGTTTGGCGCCACGACCGAAGCCCAGGAGAAAGAACTGCGGCGCATGGCCAAGATCGTCAACTTCGCCATCGCGTATGGCATCGGCGCATTCGGGTTAGCGCAGCGGGTTGGCCTATCGCGGACGCAAGCCAGGCAGGTCATCGAAAATTACTACCGGATGTATCCGGGCGTGCGCCGCTATATGGATGAGACCACCGAGTTGGCCCGTCGGCAAGGCTTTGTCCGCAGCCTGTGTGGGCGCATTCGCCAGATTCCTCAGATCAGCGACCGAAATGCCAATGTGCGTCAGCGCGCCGAGCGCGAAGCCATCAACGCGCCCATTCAGGGCGGCAGCGCCGACATCTTCAAGCTCGGCATGATCCGTGTTCATCGCGCTCTCCAACGCGAGAAATTCAAAGCGCGCATGGTCCTTCAGGTGCATGATGAATTGTTATTGGAAGTTCCCGAACCTGAAGTGACGCCGGTGCTCGAACTGGTCAAACAAGAGATGGAACGGGCTTATCCGTTAAGTGTGCCACTCGTTGTTGACGTGGCGCACGGCCGTAATTGGTTAGAGGTCAAATGAACGGAGGCGCGTATGGCGCACGAGACCGGTCCCACCGTTGCTCAGAGCGAGCCGCTCACCAAAGGCGCAACCATCTTGGTGACCGGCGCGACCGGCTTTATTGGCCGCCGATTGTTAGCCGCGCTGCGTGAAAAGGATTATGAAGTGGCTATTTTGACGCGCGACCCTAAGCGCGCACGCTCACGATTTCCTCAAGCAAAGTGGGTGGATGATTGGAGCCTGAGAACAGGTTTGCATCCGGTGAGCATGGTGGAGCAGTGTCAGGCCATTGTGCATCTGGCCGGAGAGAACATTGTGGCTCGGTGGGATGAGGCCAAGAAACAGGCCATTCGCCAAAGCCGATTGGAGACAACCCAGACGCTGGTTTCAGCCATTGCGCAGGCGAAAACCAAGCCGGCCGTGTTCATATCGGCCTCCGCTGTGGGCATCTATGGTCATCGAGAGGAAGAAGAGCTGACCGAAGAATCGGCGCCAGGAGATGATTTTTGGGCTGAGGTCTGTCAGGCGTGGGAACAAGAAGCACGCGCCGCTGAGAACTATGGTGTGCGGGTAACGTGCTTGCGCATCGGCGTGGTGTTGGAGCGAGATGGCGGGCTGCTCGGTAGGATATTGCTTCCGTTCCGTTGCGGTCTGGGCGCCACGTTCGATGATGGCCAGCAATGGATGCCGTGGATTCATCGTGAGGACGTGGTTGGCCTGATCCTCCATGTGTTAGAGCGTCATGATGTCGCCGGCCCGATCAATGTCACGGCGCCCGTGCCGGTCCGCAATGGTGAATTTACCCGAATGCTCGGACAGGTGCTCGGTCGCCGCGCGCCATTGACGGTCTCTGCCGCTGTGCTCGAGCTTTTGTTTGGTGAATTTGCCGGCGTGCTCTTGGCCAGTCAATGCGTGTTGCCGGTGCGCGCTCAAGCTATTGGGTACGCATTTCAGTATGCTTCGTTGGAGCCAGCCTTACGCGCCTGCGTCAGTCGTTAACGCCAACCGTGATGAGATGTGCAGAAGGCTTAATCACCATGTCTGATGATTTTGCTGCGTGGTCGGTAGAAGCTCAACCGTGATGACATGACCCTCAGGCCAGTGGGCTTTTTCAGGGCGTTTGCTGACATAGCAGGAGCTTGATACGCCTCCTGTTGAACAGAATTGACATGCTATGGCGGCTGGCTATAATATGCCGCTCGTTTTAACGACACTGTCTAGGAGGCAAAAGAGCATGGCATATATCATCGCCGAGCCCTGCATCGGGACCAAAGACACAGCCTGCGTGGATGTCTGCCCTGTTGACTGCATTCATCCGACCAAAGATTCCCCCCAGTATGAAGAAGTTGATCAGTTGTATATTGATCCGGAGACCTGCATTGATTGCGCCGCTTGCCAGCCGGCCTGTCCGGTGGAGGCTATCTTCCCGCAAGATGAATTGCCGGATAAGTGGTCGAGCTACATCGAGAAGAACGCTGACTGGTTTGTCTTGGCCGCTGATGAATTTGAAGCCAAATGGAATGCGCCTGGCAAGAAAGGCTGATCGCCTGCGTGATTCGTGATTGGCCCATCTTTAGACTCACAAGCCGACGCGTGAGCCGACCCGCCGCTCCATTGAGGCTTTCGGATGTTAGGTCTTTTCCATCTGGTCCTGAGCATGTCATTTGAGCGTCACTCTATAAGGCCTCCTGCTTCAGTGTTCAGCCACCGGACGTGATTATCAAGCTATTCATCTGTGTCTTCACGCCGTTCAGCAAAGCGTTCAGAATAAACACTGATTCTGAGCGATGGAAACATCGCCGGGGTGTCAGCCGTTTTACTGGACGATGAAAAACGTCAGTGCTAGGATGTTGCTCTTATGAGTCTTGTTGAATCGGCCAGGGTGGCTGTTGATGCCATCTGGGCGCATAAGCTGCGCTCGTTTTTGACGCTGCTGGGTGTGATTATTGGCGTCGCGGCCGTCATCATTGTCGTGATGCTGGTCGAAGGGTTTAATGCCTATTTCAAAGATCAAGTAGCTAGTCTAGGCTCCAATGCCTTCATGGTCAGTCGGTTTGGATTTATCACCAGCGTTGAGGAATTCGTTCAAGCGACCAAACGCAACAAGGACATTACCTACGAAGACCTGCAAAGTATCTTATCCAATCCGCGCCGGCGTTTTGTGCTGGATGCTGCCGCTTCAAAATCCACGATTGGTCAGATTAAATACGGCTCTCAGACGCTGATGGATGTCAACATTCGTGGCGTCTCTCACAACATGGTAGACATTGACAACATCAACGTAGCTGAAGGGCGGTACATTTCGCGCGAAGAAGAGCAGCGGAGCCGGACGACGTGCTTCATTGGGGCTGATGTCGTCAAAGAGTTTTTTCCCGGCGTGGACCCATTGGGAAAAGAGATCAAGATTGAAGGATTGCCGTTTCGTGTGGTTGGCGTCGCAGAAGAAATCGGCACGATACTGGGCCAGCCGCAGGATAGCTTCGTCATTATTCCGGTGACGACCTTCGAGAAGCTCTACGGGCACGGCGGGACGATTTCCATTCGCGTGAGCGCCATCAGCCCCGATACGATCAACCAAGCTGTCGAAGAGGTTCGTGTTGTGTTGCGCAATCGCCGTCATCTGAAGTATCACGAACCGGATAATTTTGGCATTTTAACTTCGGAAGCGATCAATAATTTTTACGACAGCGTGTCGCGCTCGATACAGTTGGCGATCATCGGGGTTGCTTCGGTTGCGCTGCTTGTGGGTGGCATTGTGATTATGAACATCATGCTGGTCTCGGTTGCTGAGCGGACGCGGGAAATCGGCGTGCGCAAGTCGGTCGGAGCCCGGCGCAGCGACATCATCATGCAATTTTTATCTGAGTCCATTGCTCTCTCGCTGATGGGGGGCATTATTGGCATGGGGTTCGCTTACGTGATTGGTCGTCTGCTGGCGTGGCAATTGGATTTACCGATTGCGCTGCCATTGGCCTGGACCATTGCCGCATTAGTTGTCTCGGCTACTATTGGACTCTGTTCCGGGGTCTATCCGGCTTATCGCGCTGCCGGGCTGGATCCCGTTGAGTCATTGCGTTCTGAGTGAGCACGTATGCAAGCGTTTTGGGAAGATTTTCAAATGGCTTTGGCCATGGTGCGCAGCAATAAGTTGCGCGCGTTTTTGACCGTGCTCGGCGTGATGATCGGTGTGATCACCGTAATGTTGATGGTGGCGTTCATTGTTGGCATTCAGACGCAGGTTGAGCAATCGGTCGAAGCCTGGGGCACACATACAATCTTTGTGCACAAATTCAACCCCGGCCTGCGACTGACGCGAATGACCGCTGAGGAGCGACAACGGCCGCCGTTGACCTATGACGACGCACTCGCCATTGCTGATCAATGTTCGGCCGTGCGTATCGCCGTGCCACTGCTGCGACTGCCCCCACGCATGTCCACCGTCGTGCGTTATGGTAACCAGGAGCTATACTTGGTTGATGTGCAAGGCACGCTGCCCAGTTATGAGCGGGTGAGTAATATAGCCTTGCGTCAGGGCCGGTTCTTTACCGACTCGGAGAACCAACATCGGCAACAGGTCTGCATCATTGGTTCATTCATCGCTGATAAATTGTTTGCTGATGTTGATCCGCTGGGCAAGCAACTGCAGATCAACAATAAGGGATTCACGATTATCGGCGTCATGGAGAAACAGGATACGATGTTGTCCGGTGGAGAAGAGGGCGCCGGCGGGTTGAATAAGACCATTTATATTCCTTATCACACGCTGGCCAAGATGGCCCCGGAACAGGAGGAGAATTTCATCTTGGCCGAGGCGCACGCCGGACAGGTGGATAAAGCGATTGATCAAATTACCGAGCTACTGCGTCGGCGGCGCGGCGTGCCGGCTGACAAGCCGAACAACTTCGGTATCTCCACACCGGAATCCATTCAACAGGACGTCAACGAGATGACATTCGGCGTTTTCGTCCTCATGATTGCCATTGCCAGCGTGGCGCTCTTGGTGGGCGGTATTGGTGTGATGAATATCATGCTGGTGTCGGTGACCGAGCGAACCCGCGAAATTGGCATTCGCAAGGCGATTGGGGCGCGTCGCAGCAACATCACATGGCAATTTCTTACGGAAGCCATTGTATTGACGGGAATCGGCGGCCTGATTGGTATTGCCCTTGGGTGGGGGTTAAGTCTGTTGTTACAAGCACTGATGCCCACCTACGTTCCCCTGTGGGCGCCCCTGGCAGGCTTGATGGTGTCTGTCGGCGTCGGCCTCTTCTTCGGTTTATGGCCGGCGATCAAAGCGGCGCGCCTTGATCCTGTTGAAGCGCTCCGCTACGAGTAAAACCCCCTGCGGGGAAATCCGAAGCACGAAATCCGAAATCCGAAACAAATGCCAATGACCAAACTCCAAAAAATCTTGAGCACCAAATCCGAAGTCCCAAACCCGCGAGGCGGGAAATCCGAAGCACGAAATCCGAAATCCGAAACAAACAAATGCCAATGACCAAATCCTGAAAAATGCGAAGGACGAAGCCCCTGCGGGGAAATGCGAAGCACGAAATCCGAAATCCGAAACAAGCTCGAATCACCGAAAAAACCAATTCAAAACCCTATGATCTGGAGAGGCACACTGATGAGTTTGCTCCGATGAGACGAGAGTTTTGTCAAACGGCTTCCCAAGACATTGAGCACCATCGAGGATGTCAAACAGCTCGTTCGCGCATCTGATTCAGTTGGGGCGAACTATGTTGAAGCCAATGAGGCGTGAGCAGAAAGGATTTTGTCATGAGGATCAAAATATCTTGGAAGGATTCGCCCATGAGCTGACACACGCCACCAACGATGAAAATAGAATTCTTTCGTGAGGTTCGTGTGTTTCGTGGGCTATTTTCAGAGGAATCACCCATGAACTTACGTTCACCATGAAGCATGAAAATTTTTCGGGGAGAAAGCGCCGTCGCCGCTTCGCTCTGCCGGCGCACTCCAAGATAAAGTCAGGAATCACCTATGAACTTACGTTCACCACGAAGCATGAAAATTTTCGAGCGAATCGCCCATGAGCTCCGCGCTCGCCACGAAGCATGAAAATGGTTATTTTCAGAGGAGTTCTACATGCCGTCTGGACGACGCCCAGGAACGATGACCACAGGCAGGAATGCCTGTGCCACTTTTTCAGAGGAGGCAAAAGAATTACAACCATTTTGGGCACCATTGTGCAAAAGAGGGCGGGAGGTTAAGTTTTGAAGCCTTTCGCATTTTGAATTTTGGAATTTGAATTTGTTTCGGATTTCGTGCTTGGGATTTGGAATTTCCCTCGAAGAGGGTTTGGGATTTGGGATATTCTATGAACATTGCCATTTCAGCTCAAAACGTGCGGAAGTCGTTCGATTCGCTGGTCGCCGTCAACGACGTGAGTTTGGAGGTTCACGTTGGGGAGGTGTTCGGTCTGGTCGGTCCCAATGGGGCGGGCAAGACGACGTTGATCCGCATGATTATGGACATCATCCGACCTGATGCCGGCACGATTCACATTCTTGGACACCGTATCACCGATGAGGATAAAGCCCATATCGGCTATTTGCCGGAAGAGCGGGGATTATACGTCAAGCAGAAGGTCTTGCCTGTGTTGGAGTACTTTGCCTGCTTGAAGGGAGTGGATGGTCGGCAAGCGCGGATCAATGCGTTGCGCTGGTTGGAACGGCTGGATATGACGGCAGTGAAGGATAAGAAGATCAGCGAGCTCTCCAAAGGGAATCAACAGAAAATTCAGTTACTCTCGGCGCTAGTTGCGGACCCGGCTATTGTCATTCTGGATGAACCGTTTTCAGGGCTTGATCCGGTTAATGCGCGGTTGGTTAGCTCGATTATTCGTGAGCTCGCCATGGCAGGTAAAACAGTGCTGCTTTCGGCCCATCAAATGGGGTTTGTTGAAACGCTCTGTGAACGTGTCTTCATGATTCACAAAGGGCGTCGCGTGTTGTATGGTGAGCTGGACGAGATCAAACGGCGATACTCCGATCATGCCGTCTTGGTCAAGTCAACGGCTGATTATGATCAATGCCCATTGATTGAGCGGCATGTGCCGAGCAACGATGCAAGGAAAATATACCTGCGTGAGGGCGTCAGCGCGCGCGAGTTTCTGACGTGGTTGTTGCAGACCGGCGCCGAGGTTGAATCATTCGAGCAGGCGACAACACCGTTGGAGGACATTTTCATTCGGTTAGTTCAGGAAACCAAGTGATTGGAGCATCAGCCAAAGCGTCACCGAGGCGAGCACACGATGTGAGGTATGACGTTTGAGAGTCCCAGCTCGCGAATGGTGCAATCTAACTTTTCCTCCAGTGTTTGGAGGTGCGACGTATGACGTTTGAGAGTACCAGCTCACGATGTGATTGAGAGATTTGAGAGGCCAGCTATGAACAAGATATTCACCATTGCCCGACGCGAATTTCTCGTGACGATCACACGTCCGGGGTATATCGTCATGGTTATTGGCATGCCGTTGTTTTTTGTGGTGATCAGCGCGATCGGTTATTGGACAGGAACAGCCGCAGAGGCCAATTTGACCCGCGTTGATCATCCTATTGCCGTAGTTGATCGCGCCAATATCCTTGATCTGAGTTTGGCGGATACGTTGCCGCCTGAGCCGCCGCCGAGCAATCGGTTATTCGACAAGTATGTGCCGGACCCAACGGTTCAGTTCGTTGCTTACGAGAGCGTTGATCGGGCCTTGGACGATTTGAAACAGGAGCGTCTTTCGGCCTGTTATGTGATCGAAGCTGATTATTTAGCCAGCGGCCAGATCACCGCCTACGCGCTAGCCGGCGGCTTCTTGCAAGAGTCCGGCACACCGGGGCAGACGCAGCTTCATCGCTTGTTGCGAGCCAGCCTCGTTAAACCCCATTTGGCCGGTGATTCATTCGCCCGGGTGTTGTATCCGAGCCGACTCAATGAAATGAAGGTTAGCAAACAAGGCGAGATCAGACCGGCACGCGGTGCCTTTGAAGAGATGGCCGACCTGCTCGGCCCATTCGCTATGTTTATGCTGATGACGCTTGCGATTTTCTTCTCCTCCGGCTATTTGTTGCAAGGCATTGCTGAAGAGAAACAGAACCGCGTCATTGAAGTGCTTCTTTCATCGGCCAAGCCGACGCAGTTGTTAGCCGGTAAAATTCTTGGTCTGGGAGCCGCTGGCTTGCTACAAGTGACGTTTTATATCGCTCTGATTTTCGTGCCGGCCATGAGCTGGTTTGTCACGATGCAGATCAACACAGAAAAGCTGCTGCTTTCCGTGGTCTATTTCATCCTCGGTTACTTGTTGTTCGCCTGCTTACTGGCCGCCACCGGCGTGATCGGCAATACCGTTCAGGAGAGCAGTCAACTTTCGGCCATCTGGACGATGACGAGCATGATCCCGATGTTTTTGCTCGCGCCGATCAGCACTGAACCCAACGGCGTGTTAGCGCGCGTGTTTTCATTCTTCCCGCTGACCACGCCGGTGACCATGATGTTGCGTATCAGCGCCGGTGATGTGCCGGTTGTGGATATAGTAAGCTCAGTTGTGGTCCTTCTGGCCAGCATTTACTTGGCGGTCAAAGGCGCAGCCAAAGTATTCCGCGCCAGCTCGCTCATGTACGGCAAACGACCGAGCTTGCCTGAGATCATCCGCTGGCTGCGCGAAGCTTGACCGGCGCCATCTGGACCACGTCGCCGCATGCACGGCAGGCGACCGAGATCATCCGTTGGCTGCGTCAAACCTGAGAGGCATTAACTCTGAAACGCGGCGATCCCCACTTTTCCTAATACGTAGAGTCCCCAGCCAATAAAAACAGCCATTGCTGCTGTGCCCACTGATGTTTTCTTGGAAACCTTCGAGAAGCCAATAGACGCCAGAATCAAAAAGAAGATGGTGAAAATGTCTAAGCTGCCAGCGAGCGCATAAAGCGTTGGAGGCGTCTCTTCGACCGAGAGAAAGGCGGCCAGATTCGTGGCAAACGGATTTGTCGGATCAATCGTCTCAGGGGCCCGCACTAACAGGGTGATGATACCGACAATGCCGCTGCCGACCGATTGCGCCATCCACGACCAGGTGACCACGGAGAAAACTTTCTTGAAATTGGTCTCCGCCTGAAAGAGGAGCAGGATGACGTAGTAGAATCCGGCCACAATAGGCAGTAAGACCAACAACCCCAGGATGGCAGTGATATACCAGTATTGGTTGATCGTTTTGATCAGCTTCAGTTGCTCCTGCAATGCTTCTTCAGGAGGTGGAGCCGCGCCTTGCTTCTCAAACGCTTCGAGCATTTTCTCGCGGGTGATGCGTTCAAAGGCTTCGCTCGTCAGTACCTTGGTGTGCAATAGAAAGCCGACCCCAAGCGTGAACGCCAGTGTGATCAGCAGCGGAAACACCCACGTCGGCTTGCGGTTGACGTCCTCGAATGTTTCTCCCGGCGCAAGGAAGATGTTAGAGGCGCGAGAGACTTCACTCATTCGCGCAGTTTCTTCTTCAGACGTGTCGGCGTCGGCAGGGAACGGTGGTTCGACCATCGGTTGTTCGTTCATTAGTTCCTCATTTCTGTTTATTAGAGTTGCTTTGTGTCTGTGTTACAGTGCCGCTAGGATTATTCAACTCGTGACGGATCGTGTCAAGGCAATAACCATCAGCCTGTAGCGCGCCGGATATGCTGCCGTGAGCTTAATTGGCAGGTGCGACAGGCAAGCGCATCAACGTTTGAACAATCGCTCGATCTCTCGCGTGGTCATTTTGACGATGGCTGGGCGGCCGTGCGGGCAATTGGTTGGCACATCGGTTTTCAGCAATTCTTCAATCAGCCAGCGCATTTTCTCCTCGGTGAGCGGCGTGTTGATTTTGATGGCCGCGCGGCAACCAAGACTGGCTGCAATTCGATCGCGCAGATACTCAAGCGTGCCGCCGCGTCGTTCCTGCTCGGCCACTTCTAAAATTTCCCACACCAGCGCGCGGGCTTCGGTTAATGGCACGTCAACAGGTAAAGCGTTAATGGCGATGCTGCGGCCGGAAAGCTGGCTCAGGTGAAAGCCGCTTGCTTCCAGCTCATTGGCAATCGTCTCCAACGTCGCCGCTTGCGCCGGCGTCAGCTCCAGCACTTCAGGAATCAACAGCGGTTGGGCCTGGATCGTTCTGGACTCATACTCGCGCTTGAACTTTTCATAAAGGATGCGTTCGTGACAAGCGTGCTGGTCAATCAGCAAAAGCCCTTCATTGCTGACGGCGACGATGAAACTGTCACGCACCTGACCCAACGGGCGAACGCTGTAAGGCATGGCGTCAATGTGATCAGCCGGTTCCAGGGCTGGCGGTTGTAAGCACTGAGGACTAATGGTGAATGCTTGTTCAGCAGGCTGTAAGCGCTCGGCCGGCGCCGGCAAACCATCCGATGATGGGGACTCAGTAGCCGCTCTGGCGAGCGTTGAAACCCTCTGCGGCTTCGCTGCATGTGGCGAGAAACCGAAATTCATCGGTTGTTGCTTCGGCGGCGCTGGCGGCTGTGTCAGTGGCGCTTGCAAGCGAAATGCTTCGGTTGAGACGCGGCTCGTGGGCCTCTGCTCGGGGCGGCGCCGACTAAACGGCGGAGTTGGCAAGCTCGGTCGCCTCAATTCCATCACCGGCTTGGCGACAGTGATTGATTTTTGGATCGCCTCAACAATAGCGCTTTTGATCGCAGTAGGATGACGAAAACGCACTTCCGTTTTTGCAGGGTGCACATTCACATCAACATCGCATGGCGGCAACTGGATGAACAGGATAGCCGCCGGATACATGCCGGCTGGCAGAATCGCGCGCATACTTTCGCTGAGCGCGGCGCCGATGAGCCGATCTTTGACGAAACGTCCGTTGACGAAGAGGTATTGCGCTTCGCGGTTAGTGCGCGCTGAGTTGGGATTGGATATGAACCCATAGACGCGAAGCTCGCCGGCCGTGTGATCCAGCTCGATAAGCGTCTTCAGAAAATCAGCCCCGAAGAGTTGATAGGCGCGTTCTTTCAGTGTTGCCACTGCTGTGACATCAATGAGCGTGCGGCCCCCGTGCGTGAATGAGAATGCCAGATTCGGATAAGCGAGCGCGTAGTGTGTCACCAAGTTGGTCACATGAAACAGTTCGGTCGCATCCGATTTCAGAAATTTGCGTCGCGCCGGCACATTGAAGAAGAGTTGACGGACGACGATCTCCGTCCCCTGATGCCAGGCGCAATCGCGCACATCACGAATTTTGCCGCCATCAATTTCGATCTCTGTGCCAACAGCATCGTCGGCTGTTTTCGTGCGAAGCGTCACTTTGGAAACAGACGCGATCGAGGGTAACGCTTCGCCGCGAAAGCCGAGCGAGCGGATGTTTTCCAGGTCGTCGGCTGAAGCAAGTTTGCTGGTGGCATGTCGCTCAAAGGCGAGCAGCGCGTCGTCGCGGCTCATGCCCTCACCGTCATCGGTGACGCGAATCAGTTGTTTGCCGCCAACCTCAGCAGCAATCTCAACCTTGTGGCTTCCGGCGTCGAGCGCATTTTCCAGCAGCTCCTTGACCACCGAGGCCGGACGTTCGACCACTTCGCCGGCAGCGATGCGACTGGCAATCAGGTCCGGGAGAACACGTATCTTGGCCATGCGCCCAAGCATACTGTGAAAGCCATCATGGAGCAAGCAACGGACTCGCCCGGCGCAATGGTGACGTTGATCTGCGCAATCGGATTGCGCCTACAATGCGACTGCGAATTACAAAAGAGGTGGTATAACAATGGCCCTCATCTCGATAGACAAAGCGGCGGCTCAGATCGGCGTATCGCCCCAGACGATTGAGGCTTGGGCGAAGCAAGGTTTGTTGACGATTCACAGGTCGCCAGACCTATCCGAGCTATCACCAAGTGCAAGAGGCTTCTTGACAATGTAGCAACTCGTCGAGGCGGATCAATTGTATCAAGTCGCTGAGGGCCTGGGCTGGTTGCATCTGAGCGCTGAGCGATGGGACAGCTCTGAGGAATAATCGTGGCGGTGCGGCATTCATATCATCGAGGTGATGTGGTCCTCATTCAGTTTCCCTTCAGCAACGCCGCAGGACAGAAGGAACGGCCGGCAGTCGTTCTCAGCACGGAGATCTATCACAGTGACTGAGATGAGCTGCTTGTTGTGAGCCTCACGTCAATTCCACCGAAGACGCTACGATCCACTGACCATCAATTGCAGGACTGACACTGGCGGGGCTACACCAACCCTCTTGGGCGCGTTCTCATCTAGCGACGGTACATAGGAAGTTGATCAGCCGAAAACTGGGCAGCTTGACACCTCGTGATTTACAGGCCATCGAGGCTTGCTTGCGTGTCGCATCAGGGCTTTGAGGCTTTCATCAAGCTTCCCCTGGGCATTTTTTGTGCCTGCCCGTCCACGTTATCAATCGCATCAAGGCTTTAAGTCTTTTATCAAACTTCCCCTTGTCGCCCCCCGCAGTCTTCATTGGTTCTATAGCCTGGCGCGTGGCGATCTGCGCTATTGTTCGATCCGGCAGGGTCGTCGGCTGTTTTCGTGCGAAGCGTCACTTTGGAAACAGACGCGATCGAGGGTAACGCTTCGCCGCGAAAGCCGAGCGAGCGGATGTTTTCCAGGTCGTCGGCTGAAGCGAGTTTGCTGGTGGGATGTCGCTCAAAAGCGAGCAGCGCGTCGTCGCGGCTCATGCCCTCACCGTCATCGGTGACGCGAATCAAGAGAAGCAGTGTTGACATTCGTACACAACCGCGTATAGATTGACCACATG
This sequence comes from Blastocatellia bacterium, assembly GCA_025054955.1. NCBI lineage: Bacteria > Pseudomonadati > Acidobacteriota > Blastocatellia > Blastocatellia bacterium. The sequence goes on from JANWZE010000006.1 coordinate 39,560, forward strand.
ACGAAAGCAATGCGTACTACCAACCGCCAGCAGATCAACATCGTCTCGCCTGAGGAGACCATTCAGCTCATTGACCGCGTGAGCAAGAAGAGGTTTCGCGGCCGACTTGTTAGTGAAGCCGTGAACTACTATGTCGAAAAGGAGAACAAAACTAACCTCAGACGGCGGCTCAAAGAGGGAGCGACTCGTCGGGCTGAGCGAGACCTTAACCTTGCCAAAGAATGGTTTGCGTTTGAAGAGGACGCATGACAAAAAGGCCGAAGGTAACGTTTCCCCGGCGCGGTGAGGTGTGCCTGGTCAACTTCGATCCTACGATCGGCGCTGAGATTAAGAAGACCCGCCCAGCTTTAATCTCCAGAACAACATTGCAAACCGCTATAGCCCGATCACCATCGTAGCTGCCATCACGTCCCAATTCGAGGAACCACTCTATCCCACCGAGGTGCTCATCAAAGCAAAAGAAGGAGGATTAACCGCTGACTCCGTGGTGCTCCTGAACCAGGTTCGCTCCATAGACAAAGCGCGACTTGTGAAGCGCCTTGGCAGGCTCGATCCCAAAACGATGGTTCACGTAGACCGGGCAATTCAGATCAGCTTTGGCCTTGTGAATCTCTGAAGTTCCGAGCGTCTGTGGGTCATCTTATACCAATCGTGCAGAAAAAGAACACGTTCTTTGTAGGGGCGTCCCTGCATGGACGCCCCCTGACGTTTGGTGTTTTTATGTTGCGGCGACGCACGTTTGTAGGGGCGCCCCTGTTGTGGATGCCCGCTGAGATGGTAGCTAGATGTGCAACGTCCGGGAGCCGTCGTCCCCAATCCTTCGCGCCTTCAGCAGCGCCACCCGTTACCTTATCGGCTCGTTGATGCTGGCTCGTTGCTGGCCGCAAAGCGCGGCTCTGGCGCTTCTCGAACCCGCCACGACGGGGGTTGCGCTGCCGCTGGAGACGTTGCACATTGGCAATGTTGTCATGGGCCGGTTGCGCGGCTGAAGAGACAAAGAGGAGAAAAGAGCGGAGCATGAGTAGAAATACTAAATGCGCAGACAAAATCGGAGACTGTCACATGAGACGTTCTGCTGCTGCTCTCCATGTCGCTTGATGAAACATGGTCTTTCTCTGGAATATTGAATTATTCATCCCTCTTCTTGCCATCTCCGTGAAGCTATCGGCTCGTAGATGACAACAGCAATAAAGATGACGTCAGTGAGCTGTTGCCGCCGCCACCGTTACAAGTGCCAGTGAGCGGCCTTTCACAGTATTCCACGAGCGCCATGGTTGGGGCTGTTGGTGATCGTCAACTCGTCCTCCCGTTCTGGAGCGAGTCAAATGACCCTATGGCTTCGCTTTCAGGTTGTGAGCCTCTACCGTCTTCATAAGGGCGATTAGCTCCTTACCATAGCTCCGTTACTGCGCCGTTGACAATGGCGTGGCTTGACAGAAATCGGGCGCGTTGCTACATTCATCATCTCTTAACGCAGATGCTGCTTTCCGCAGAAGGTGGCCAAGCGTTGCCACTCGCGTGGTTGTAAGCGAGTTAGAAAAGGTCGTGTCAACACAGTTATGACCATTTGTCATGGTAGAGGAAATGGCCCACAGCAGAGGGCATCCAACGATAAGCTGTTCGATGAGCAGCGTGGGTGTTGGCAGCCGTCGAGAGAGTGTAGGCGCGTAGCTCAGGGGGAGAGCACTTCCTTGACGCGGAAGGGGTCAGCGGTTCAAATCCGCTCGCGCCTACCACAGTTTATCATCACGGCATTCTACGTGAGCTTGATGAAGTCCTCGAAAGCGATTGAGGCGCTTGCGTAGGATCTTACCTGGTGAAGTTGAAGCTGGAGTTCACAACATGAGTGTATGGGTTCGACTCCCGGACAGGGAAGCCGTCGAAGTCTCTGACGGGTCCTTGACGGCACAGGAGATCATTGCTCGCGTGGATGAGCGAATCGCTCGCCGTTCGCTGGTGGCCAAAGTCAACGGCAAATTGGTGGACCTTGTCTCTCGTCCTCCTGATGGAGCCACGGTCGAGCCGGTGTTGCCGGGCACGCCGGAAGCGTTGGAAGCCGCCCGTCACTCGCTGGCTCATCTGCTGGCCGCCGCTGTGATGGAGTTGTGGCCAGATGCCAAACGGACGATTGGCCCGCCGATTGAAAATGGGTTTTACTACGATTTCGATTTTGCGCAACCCATTAGCGAATCCGACTTGCCGCGGCTGGAAGCGAAGATGCGCGACATCTTGCGCACGTGGACGACGTTTGAGCGGATCGAGGTCACGCCAGAAGAGGCCGAGCGCGTGTTTGCGGATAACCCATACAAATTGGAATTGATTCGTGAACTGGCCAGCAGCGGCGAGACGATCACGCTGTATAAGTCAGGCGCCTTTGTTGATCTGTGCCGAGGCGGACATATTGACGATGCGCGTCAGATTGATCCTGAGTCGTTCACTTTGTCGCGGCTTGCCGGTTCGTACTGGCGCGGCGATGAAAAGAACAAAATGCTCACTCGCATTTATGGCCTCGCTTTCGCCAGCAAAGCCGAGCTGCAGCAGTACCTGAAGCAATTGGAAGAAGCCGAGCGGCGAGATCATCGAAAGTTGGGCCGCGAGCTTGAGCTGTTCATGTTTCATCCGTTTGCTCCGGCCTCGCCGTTCTTCTTCCCCAAGGGCGCAGTGGTTTACAACCTGTTGGTGGAGTACGTGCGCGAGCTGTACAAGAAGTATGGCTACCAAGAAGTGATCACGCCGCTGATTTATGAAGCTGGCCTGTGGAAGATTTCGGGGCATTATGAGCATTTCTGGGATGACATGTTTACCATCGAAGCTGATGAGCGGCAGTACGCGCCCAAGCCGATGAATTGTCCGAGCCACTGTTTGATGTATGCCGCTCATTTGCACTCGTATCGGGATTTGCCAATCCGCTATGCGGATTTTGCTCGGTTGCATCGTTATGAGCGCTCAGGCGTGACCGCAGGGTTGACGCGAGTGCGCTCATTTTCACAGGACGATGCTCACATCTTTTGTCGCCCGGATCAAATCCAGCAGGAGGTCCAGACGTTTTTGCAGATGTTAACTGAGACCTACACGATGCTGGGTTTTCAGGATGTTCAGATTTATCTTTCAACGCGGCCACCCAAGCGTGCTGGATCGGATGAGGTGTGGGATCGGGCTGAGCAGGTATTGGCCGATGTGCTTCAGGCCCTGAAGATCAACTACACGCTCGCGCCCGGCGAAGGGGCTTTTTATGGCCCTAAGGTGGATGCGCATGTCAAAGACGCTGTGGGGCGGCCGTGGCAGTTGGGCACGGTGCAACTGGACTTCAATTTGCCGGCGCAATTTCAGTTGGAGTACGTTACCGAAGCAGGCACAATTGAACGACCTGTGATGATCCATCGCGCGATGTTCGGTTCCATAGAGCGATTCTTAGGCGTTTACATTGAGCACTGTGCAGGCGCATTCCCGATGTGGTTAGCGCCGGTGCAGGTGATTGTGTTGACGATCACCGACAAGCAGAACGAGTATGCGCGGCACGTGCATCAACACTTGCTGGACGCCGGATTGCGGGCCGAACTTGACATTCGCCATGAGAAGATCGGCGCAAAGATTCGTCAGGCTCAACTGATGAAGATTCCGTTCATGTTGGTCGTGGGCGCGCGCGAGGCGGAGCGTGGCGACGTCGCCGTGCGTCAACGCCAGCGAGGCGACATAGGAACCATGCCGCTGCCGGCATTCATTGAGCACGCCTTACGCTTAACGCGGAGTCGCGCGTTGAACCTTGATATTCCGGGCTTGACGCCGGAGAGTCAAACCAACGTTGCCGGCTCGAAGGAGAAGTGAACTATTAACAGACGACCGTTTCGTTCCAAAGGCCACAAAGAGCAACCGCGATATCGGATCAATGAGCGGATTCGCGCTGATCAGGTTCGCCTGATAGATGAGCACGGCCGACAAGTCGGCATCGTGCCGTTGAAAGAGGCGCTGCGGCAGGCTGAAAGTAAAGGCCTCGATTTGGTGGAGATTGCTCCCCAGGCCAACCCTGTCGTGTGCCGCATCATTGATTATGGCAAGTTCCTATACGAACAGAAAAAGAAGGCGCAAGAGGCGCGCAAGAAACAGACGGTCATCACCGTCAAGGAGATCAAGTTCCGCCCCGGCACGGACGCTCATGACTACAATTTCAAGAAGAATAATGCCGAGCGCATCTTGAAAGGCGGCGATAAAGTCAAAGCCGTGGTTCACTTCCGCGGGCGCGAGATCGTCCATAAAGAATTGGGGCAGCAGTTACTGCAACGCCTCATTGATGAATTGGCGGACGTCAGCGTCGTGGAGAACCAGCCCCGGCTCGAAGGCTATAATTTGATCGCCGTGCTCGGCCCGAAGAAATAATCACCTGAGAGGAGAATGAATCATGCCCAAATTGAAGACCCATCGCGGCGCGCATAAGCGGTTCCGCTTAACCGCCAGCGGCCAAATTAAACGCGGGCATTCGCATGCTCGACATATCTTGACCAAGAAGACGGCCAAGCGTAAACGCCATTTAGATCAGGATACGGTGGTTGATCGAGCTGACCGCCAACGCATCATGGCGATGCTCCCTTATGGCCGAAGCTGAGCAAAGCAACAAGGAGAATGAGTTATGGCACGAGTTAAACGAGGACATCACCGCGTGCAACGACGCAAGAAACTACTACGATTAGCCAAAGGCTACTGGGGGGCCAAGAGCCGGCTCCATCGCTATGCCAAAGAAGCGGTCGAGCGCGGATTGAAATTCGCTTATGTCGGCCGCAAACAGAAGAAACGTGATTTTCGCAGTCTCTGGATTGTTCGCATCAATGCGGCTGCGCATCTGCACGGGCTCAATTACAGTCAGTTTATGCACGGCCTGAAGTTGGCCGATGTGCAATTAGATCGCAAGCTGCTGGCCGACCTCGCCGTCAACGATCAAGCCGCGTTCACCGAACTGGCCAACATGGCCAAGCAAGCCTTAGCGACACGGAGCGCCGCCTAGCATGGCTTGATCTGGTTGTCGGTTGTGATGGAGTGAGCCTTGTGTTGATCCGATGAGAGAGCGACCGACTATTGAGTCTCAATCTGGAGGAGGTCTCTGATGCCCGGCGCGGTCGAAGCGCTCAAACAGCAATTTGATGCCGATCTAGCCAGCGTCACAGATTTAGACGCGCTGACCGCTTTGCGTGATCGTTATCTGGGGCGCAAGAGCGGGCTGATTACCGCGCTGTTCAAACAGATGGGGCAGTTGCGCCCGGAAGAGAAGCCGGCCTTCGGTCAAGCGGTCAATCAGTTGAAACAAGCCGTCGAGGCGGCGCTTGAGGCGCGTCGCGCCGAGTTGCAGCAGCAGGCTGAGCAAGCCCAACTGGCTCAGGATCGGCTGGACATCACCTTGCCGGGCTGGCGTCAGCGCTGGGGGCATTTGCATCCGATCACTCAACTGCGGCAGCGCATCGAAGCCATCTTCGTCTCTATGGGATACACGGTCGAGGACGGCCCAGAAGTGGAAACCAGCTTCTACAACTTCGACGCGCTGAACATCCCGCCCGGCCATCCCGCGCGCGATTCGCAAGACACACTCTATCTGAGCCCGGACGTCGCATTACGCTCGCAGACATCCACCGTGCAGATTCGCACGATGCAACGTCGGCGCCCGCCGCTGCGCATCATCGCGCCCGGCAAGGTGTTCCGACGCGATACGCCCGACCCGACTCATAATCCGATGTTCTTTCAAGTGGAAGGACTCGCCGTGGATCGGATGATTCACATGGGTCATCTGCGCGGCACGTTGCAAGAGTTCGTTCGCCGATTGTTCGGTGCTGATCTTAAGACGCGATTTCGCCCAAGCTACTTTCCGTTTGTCGAACCGGGCGCTGAGCTCGACTATAGCTGCTTCGTCTGTCGCGGCGCAGGATGCCGCGTTTGCAAACAGACGGGATGGATTGAACTGGGCGGCTGTGGCATGGTGCATCCTCGCGTGTTGCAAGGCGTCGGCATTGACCCGGAAGAGTTCACCGGCTTCGCGTTTGGCTTAGGCATTGATCGGATGACAGCGTTGATTTACGGCCTTGACGACATCAGGCTCTTGTTTGAGAACGACGTTCGCTTCCTGGAACAGTTTGGAATATGAAGATCAGTGTTAACTGGCTGCGCCAGTTCGTTGATTGTGAGCTGTCGCCAGCCGATATGGCCGAGAAGCTCACTATGGTGGGATTGGCCGTGGACACACTTGAGCCGGTTGGCGATGATGTGTTGCTCGATTTCGACATCACGTCCAATCGGCCTGATGCGCTTTCTCATCTGGGCATCGCTCGTGAGTTGAGCGTCGTGTGTGGTCGCCCATTGAAGATGCCGCCCGTGACATTGGTCGAAGACGCTCAACCGACCGATGCCGTCACCTCAGTTGAGATTTTGGAGCCGGAACTGTGTCCTCGATATGTGGCCCGGCTGATCATGGATGTAAAGGTCGGCCCGTCACCGCGCTGGTTGGTTGATCGGCTGGAGAAACTGGGGCAGCGCAGCGTGAATAACATCGCCGACATCACCAATCTCATATTGCGTGAGTGTGGTCATCCGACACATGCCTTTGATTTCGAGAAGCTCGCTGGCCGCCGCATTATCGTGCGCCGAGCCTATCCTGGTGAATTGTTGGTGACGCTCGACGGCGTTAAGCGAACACTGCGCGATGATATGCTGGTCATTGCCGATGCCGAACGCGCAGTCGCCCTGGCCGGCATTATGGGCGGCGAAGAGAGCGAAATTTCATCCACGACAAGACATGTGTTGCTAGAGGCCGCCTATTTCCAGCCGACTTCGATTCGGCGCACAGCGCGCGCGCTGGGCATGGAGACGGATGCGTCCTACCAATTCGAGCGCGGTATGGACCCGGAGATGCCGCCGCGCGTGGCTGACCGCGTCGCCGCGCTGATTGCTCAACTGGCTGGCGGTCGGGTCTTGCGCGGGGCGATTGATGTCTATCCGCTCAAAAGGCCACATCAACCAATTCGGCTGCGACAGGAGCGACTTGAGCGCATCAGTGGGCTCCCTATTTCGCTAGACCAAGCTGAGCCAATCCTGCGCGGATTGGGCTTCGATGTGCAGCGTCTCAGCTCACACGAATTGGTGGCTACAGCGCCTTCCTGGCGCATTGACATTGATGGTGAAGATGATTTGGTCGAAGAGATCATTCGGCATGTCGGCTATGACCAGATTCGCCTGGAATTGCCGCCCTGGAGTGGAGGCGGTGAATATCTGGCCGGCGAGGATCGCCGTCGGGATATTCGCCTCATGCTGACAGCCGCGGGCTTCGATGAGGCCATCACATTTAGTTTCGTCAACGCGCGTTTGCAATCGCATTTCTCTTCCGAGCCGGCTGAGGTGATTCTCAATCCGATTGATGAGACGCGCGCCGTGTTGCGAACCACCTTGTTGCCGGGTTTGTTGGAATCGCTGTTACACAATTGGAATCACGGTGTGCGCAATGTTCGTTTGTTCGAGATAGGAAAATGCTTCGTCCGCATCGGCGATGGCCAGCAGCCGTTGGAGCGGGAGGCGCTGGCCGTGATTGCCACCGGCTTGCTCAACGAGCGAAGCTGGAACGATCACAAACAGATGTTCACCTTCTATCATTTGAAGGCCGTGGTCGAGTTGTTCGTTGAAAAGTTCCGGCTTGCGGCCGTGCAGTGGGCAGCCGCGACCCGGTCGTATCTGCATCCTGGGCAATCGGCTCGGTTGCTCGTGGACGGCGTGGAGATGGCTCAGTTTGGGCAGTTACATCCGCGTGTAGCAGCCGAGTTCAAGTTCAGACAGCCGGTCTATGTCGGCGAGTTTGATTTGGAGCGGTGGTTGAGCGTGCAGGGGCAGCCGATTCGTTATCAACCCTTGCCCAAGTACCCGGCCGTCGTGCGAGATGTCTCTTTCGTGTTGCCGGCGGGGCGAGCCTATGGCGAAGTCAAGGCAGCCATCGAAGGGTTGGGACTGCCTGAATTAGACTCTGTCCATCTGTTCGATGTATATGCCGGCCCACCGCTGCTGCCGGGCCAGCAATCGCTCTCCATTAGCCTGCGATTGCAGGCTCCTGATCGAACGTTAACGGATCACGAAATCCATCAGGTCATGCAACGGGTGATGAATTTGCTGCGAGATTCATTCATGGCGCAGATTCGCGAGTGAAACTGGAATTATTGTTGCCTGCGTAGAGTGATGGTAGTACAATACGGGCGCTACGACACAGATGAGGAGGCCCCATGGTGGTCGCAATGACAGGATTGGAAAAGTTCTCATATTTAGAAGACAAAATTTATCAGGTGATTGAACAGTATCAGGCGCTGAAAAAGGAGAAAGAGTCCTTGGAGCGAGAAGTCGCATCGCTCACGCAAAAGCTCGGCATCGCGTTGGCCGAGAAGGATCGGTTAGAGGTACAACTGGAACGACTCTATGTAGAGCGCGATGCGATGAAACTCAAAGTCGAAGCCATGCTGGATGCGCTGTCGGTGATCGAGCATGAAGTGGGTCAGGCAGTCAGGAGGTAACGTACTGTGGACGATTCGACAACCATTGGTGACGCTCCACCATCACCCCAGGCGATTACGGTGGAGATTTACAATCAGTCGTATAACATTCGCGGCAACGGCGACCGTGAGTATATCGCGCAGTTAGCCGAGTTTGTTGACCGCCGCATGCGCGATATTGCTGGCACGACCCATACAGTAGATTCGCTGAAAGTGGCTATCTTGGCGGCCCTCCACATTGCTGATGAACTGCATCAATTGAAAAAACGGCACGAGCAGATGGACGCTCAGATTTTGCAGAAGGCTATAGAATATAGTGACCTGATGGACCAGATTATCGGGGTCAAAGCCAATGAAGCAGCTTCTCCAGAGGATACCCAGCCGCATGGGTTGAACCAGTCTTAAGGTGTTTATTGCCGTTCGTAGCCCACGGTGAGCTGCGTTGTGCGCTTTTTCGACGGGTTTAGTCTGCCGGAATCCAGATTTTTCGTTGTGCACTGTTTTCGACGGGCTTAGTCTACTCCTACGAGAAAGTAGCACAGGCATTCCTGTTTGTGCTCCATTTTCATGCTTCGTGGCGTGCAATCGCATAGGGACGATTCCTGCGAAAATCGCCCACGAAACACACGAATCTCACGAAAGGATGTATTTTCATCCTTCGTGGCGTGCTGTTGCACAGGAGGCGATTCCCCCGGCACAATCTACAGGCAAACGGACAGGCTCGATATTGACCGGGTTTTGTCTCTGTACTAACATCTGCCTGGTGTGGGCTTCTGCGGAGTTCGTGATGATCGGGCGTTGTTTGAGCCAACGCCAAATTGACGGGAGGCCGACGCACAGAATGCTCTATTGCGGTAAGCTCGGCCAGCGTGCTGAGACACCAACAGGTAGAGGCTAGGCCACCCACCTGGAGAGATCCAGGTTCAGCAATGTCCATCACACGGCTTTGTGGAAGGCCCACTACATTTTCACCGCGTTGTGACTCATGCGTGTTCTATTGATCGGAGATGTCGTTGGACGGCCTGGACGTCGTGTGGTGCGAGAGCACGTGCCACTGCTGAAAACCGAAAACCACATAGACCTGATTGTCGCCAACGTTGAAAACGCGGCCAGCGGAGCCGGCTTGACACCTGCAACAGCCGAGGAACTCTTCGCAGCCGGTATTGACGTGATGACATCGGGCAATCACATCTTCGACAGGAAAGAAGTGCTCAACTTGATGGAGCATGAACCGCGCCTGCTCAGGCCGGCCAACTACGCGCCTCAGGTGCCGGGGCGCGGTATATGGACGGGCACGACGGTTGGCGGGCATCGCGTGTGTGTCATCAATTTGCAAGGCCGTATCTTTATGGCGCCCAGTGATTGTCCCTTCCGCACCGTGGATCGGTTGCTCGAACAGATCGAGCCACAAATTGTCCTCGTGGATATGCACGCCGAAGCCACCTCGGAGAAGATCGCCATGGGCTGGTATCTGGATGGCCGTGTCAGCGCCGTCTTTGGGACACACACTCATGTGCAGACGGCTGATGAGACAATCTTGCCGGGCGGCACGGCCTATATCACTGACTTGGGCATGACCGGCCCCTACGATGGCATCATCGGCATGCAACGTGACCTGGTGCTCGATCGTTTTTTGCGTGGCATGCCAGCGCGTTTTGAGCCAGCCGTTCATGATGTGCGGTTATGCGGCGCCATTGTTGAGATCAGCGACGAGACCTATCGCGCCGTCGCCATCGAGCGGATCATGCTTCGAGCATGACCGGTCAACCGGAACGCAACAGCGTTAAAAGCTGCTGCAGTTCGTCCGGCAAGTCGGCCTGAAATTCCAATAATTCATTGGTGCGCGGATGATAAAAACGAAGCCGGGCCGCATGCAAGAAATATCGTCCAAGCCGATCAACGGCCTGCCGGATTATAGGATTTTTGATCTTCGTCTTATAACCTGCCCCATACACGTCATCGCCGACGATGGGATGGCGAATGTAGGCCATGTGAACGCGAATCTGATGCGTGCGGCCGGTCTTGATCTGCACTTGCACGAGCGCCACATCAGCAAATGCTTCGACCACACGATAGTGCGTCAACGCGTGGCGGCCTTTGCTTTCGGGACGCACGGCCATTTTGATACGCTCAATGGGGTGACGACCGATCGGCGCTTCGATTTTGCCTTGAGCCGGCGATGGAACACCATAGACAAGACCGAGATATATTTTCTCCACCTCGCGATGTCGCCATTGGTTAGCCAACTTCAGGTGCGCTTCATCATTTTTGGCAACAACGAGCAGACCAGATGTTTGTTTATCCAACCGATGAACGATGCCGGGACGAGCCACGCCGGATACGCTCGAAAGCTGTTGGCAGTGATAAGCAAGCGCATTGGCCAGCGTTCCTGAACGAACACCGGCGCCGGGATGAACAACCAGACCTGCCGGTTTATTGATGAGAAGCAGGTCATCGTCTTCATAGATGATGTTGAGATTAAGATTCTCCGGTAAGAATTGGCTTGGCTCCGGTGGCGGAATGTCAACTTCTAGCTTGTCTCCTGGCTTGAGTTTGTAGCTTGGCCTCACCGGTTGACCGTTGACCAGCACGTTGGCGCTCTCAATCAGGCGTTGAATCCGCGAACGACTCAGCCCTGTCAGTGCGCTAGTCAGAACTTGATCAACGCGTTGGCCAATCTGCTGGTCATTAGGGATCAGGTTGTAACGCGGCGATTTCATGCTAGCCAAATAATCATAATGGTCTGCGAGGGAGAATAACAGTGGTTCCGTCCGTTGCCATCATGCGTTGGATTCGGCTTCTTGCATGCAATCGGGGCTCCCTTTGACAGTAACCTTGGTGTTGCGCCCGATGATGTTTTCCACTAGATTACGCCATCCAATAACAATGGAGGCGAGCGCTCATGATTACGATCCTGGCTGGCGGTACAGGCGCAGCCAAATTCATTCGCGGCCTTGTCGAATGTGTGCCGCAAGAAGAGATCACGATCATCGGCAACACGGGCGATGATGTGATCGTGTGGGGGCTTCATGTGTCGCCTGACCTGGACACGATCATGTATCTGCTCACCGGTTTGCTCGATGAAGAGCGTGGCTGGGGCATTCGAGATGATTCGTTTGCCTGTTTGCAGGCGATGCAGCAGTTTGATGAGATCACCTGGTTTCAACTCGGCGACCGCGATTTGGCGACGCACATCGAGCGAACATGCCTGCTGCGGCAAGGTCTGACGTTGAGCGAAGTGACAAGCCGGCTGTGTCAGGCGCTCGGCGTCAAAGCTAGGATTTTGCCAATGTCTGAGGAGCGCGTCGAAACACGGATACACACGCCGAATGGAATTTTGTCATTTCAAGAATTTTTCGTCCGCGATCGTTGGGCTGCTAATGTGACTGCTGTTGACTATCATGGCAGCGAGCAAGCGCATCCGGCGCCAGGCGTGCTGGAAGCGATCTATGCCACTGATGCCATCATCATCGCGCCGAGCAATCCGATCACGAGCATTGGGCCGATTCTCGCCGTCAATGGCATTCGGCAAGCGCTCTTTGAAACACTGGTTCCTGTCGTGGCAATCAGTCCTATTGTTGGAGGCCGAGCCGTGAGCGGCCCGGCAGGCAAATTGATGGCGGCGTTCGATTATGACGTGTCGGCTATCGGCGTTGCCCGGATGTATCGGGACTTTCTCGATGCGCTCGTTATTGATGAGCAGGATGCCGATCTGACGCCGACTATTGAACGGCTGGGCGCGCGCGTTGTCTGCGCCAATACAATCATGCAGACGCTAAGCGACAAAGTCAGTTTAGCGCGGACTGTTCTGGCTTGTTTGAATGAGCTTGATAGCGCTCGGACGCATCCTTAGAGCTTTTGGGACAATGTTCCAATGTGAGTGTGGCCCACATGGACACAATCATGATCTACGAGGCTGAGCGAGGCGCATTGAAACGAGATAGAAAGGCATATCTGAATCACTGGTGGATTAGTTGATTCAGGTCTCATCGGAGGATTGATGTGTGATTGCTGCCGTTGTGCCGGTCAAAGATTTTGCCACTGCCAAGCAGCGATTGGAGGCTGTCTTGCCGCCAGCCGTGCGGCGTCGGTTGGCCGAGGTGATGCTGAAAGATGTGCTGGCCGAGGTGACAACTGCTTCTGGGCTGGATCGCGTGTTTGTCGTGACGCGGGATGAGCAAGCCGTGGCAATAGCGACGGAGCGCGGCGCATCTCTTATTGTTGATCCAGATAATCACGGTGAGACGGAAGCCGTAGCGTTGGCGACACACGCGCTGATGCAACACGGCATTCATGCTATGCTTGTTCTGCCGGCAGACATTCCGCTGATCACGAGGGAAGATGTTGAGCAGGTCATTCATGCAGGGCGTGAGGCTGACGTTGTGCTTGTGCCGGCGCATGACGGACGAGGCACTAATGCCGTGCTGCTCTCGCCGCCGGATGTTCTGCCATTAAGATTTGGCAACGACAGCTTTCATCCACACCTGCAATCAGCCCGCGATAGCGGCTTGCGCACGAGCATCCTTCATTTGCCTCGCATTGCGTTGGATATTGATACGCCAGCCGACTTGATCTCGCTTGGCAGATGGCCGCTGCGAACCCGCGCGCAGGCGTTACTCAGAGAGATGCCATGGAATCCACAATCCAGATAATCGGGATTGAAGGCTTGCCGGAGATTCGGCCCGGCGACGATGTGGCCGAACAGGTGCTACGCGCTGCGGCGCAGGCTGGCTTGACGTTTCAACAGGGCGACGTGCTCGTCATTGCGCAGAAAATCATCTCCAAAGCCGAAGGGCGATTGGTCTCTCTCAACGACATTGAGCCGTCCGAGTTTGCGCGCGCGATTGCCACCACAATGAACAAGGATGCACGCATCGTCGAAATTGTGCTGCGAGAATCCAAGCGGATTGTTCGCATGGATCGCAACGTCATGATCGTCGAGACGCATCACGGTTTTGTCTGCGCCAATGCCGGCGTTGATCAGTCGAACGTGGCCGGTGGCTGGGTTTCGTTGCTTCCGCGTGATCCTGATGGCTCGGCTGCGCGCATCCGGCAACAGCTCGCGCAGGCAGTAGGCATTGATCTCGCTGTCATCATCTCGGATACGTTTGGCCGTCCGTGGCGCCAAGGGCTCGTCGAGGTTGCTATTGGCGTGGCGGGACTGCACCCCCTGATGGATTATCGCGGCCTGCAAGACTCTTATGGTTATATCTTACAGGCAAGTGTCGTCGCCATCGCTGATGAGTTAGCAGCGGCGGCCGGCCTCGTCTTTGGTAAAACCAATGGCATCCCTGCGGCGGTAATTCGTGGATACCGATTTACGCCGGCGCTCGGTTCAGCCAAGACGTTACTTCGCCCGGCCGATAGGGATTTGTTTCGTTGAGCGCCTTTGCTCAGTGTTCGACTCATGTCCGCTCTGCGTCAACTGCGTGATCTCGTGCTTTGTTTCGTTGAGCGCCTTCGCTCAGTATTCCAACTGACCGTGATAAAACATGTCAGCGACTTTGAAGCGAATGTTCAACGAGTAGCGGCTGGATAGTTCTGTCACGAATCGAATCTCTTTATCAGCAGAAGTCACGAACGGTTTGTCGTTGAGCATTCGCGGAAAGACGAACTGAGCGCCGATGCCATCGCCGCGCGGGCGATGATAGTCAGCGAGCCAGACCTTTTCGCCGTTGTTTTTGAGCAGATAGGTATTGTTGTGCAGCCGCGAGGCTACGAGATTGTTCATCACCTGCAGCACTTCGCCCTGGAGGCGACCGTCGTTACTGTCAAAATCTACAGCGATGACGATGTGTTCAGGAAACGCGCGATTGACGAATTGATCCAGTTTCTCTGCTAGCGCCGCATTGGATTCGGCGTGCTTTTGCAACAGCGCCAGCCGCGCAATAGCTTGACGGACCGGCTTGGCGCTCAACCAGCGGATGCGGAAATTGACTTTCAGCTCAGTTTCACCAGCCGTATTTCTGCCGATGTCAGTGAATCGTTCCGGCATCTCGGTGAACGTGTAGGTATACGCCCACGGCGAGTTAGAGAGGAGTTTTTTGGCGTCTTTCTCCGACCAATCGGTATGGGGTTTTTCTTTGTAGAACTGCGCGCCAGTAACTAGTCCCGGCAGCAGCATCAACAGGAAAGCAATTTGAGTCGTTCGTTTCATACGTCACCGCCTTGTGAGTTTGGTTTCGGGGCCGCAGGCATTATACCGCTTCTGTTTTGCCGATGGATAGGATATTTCGGCTCATCTCACTCACGGAGCCCGGATTGATCTACCTCCACGCAGACCGGCGTTTTGTTGATCTCTTGGCGCTGCACCGGATTGAATCCGGCAGAGCGCGCCAATTGACGCGAACAAATATGAGAGGGAACTTCCCCTATCCTTTTGTGCGTTTCATGAATCTATAGCATGTAAGGCAGTGACGTTTGGCCGGAGGTGAGATGGCCGAAATAGCAAGGGAGAATCTGCCGGATGAGGTGTTAGTCATGGCGGCTGTTGTCGGCGACATCGGCGCATTTGACACGTTGGCGCAGCGGTATCGGCCGGCCGTCGTGCGTGTGGCGCAAGGTATTGTCGGAGCAGAATGGGCGGAAGACGTGGCGCAAGAAGCGCTACTGGCGGCGTTCAAGGCGTTGCCTGAATTGGAGGAGCCGCGCAAGTTCGCTGCCTGGTTACACACGATCACCCGGCACAAGGCGTTTCGGTTCAGTCAGCGCGAGCGCTATATGAGTCAACATCGCGTCGAACTCGATCAGCGGTTGTTACAGCACCTCGCGTCGTTGAGCCGGCCGATGCTGAATCAGCCATCGGAACGAGAGACTGAACTGAAGCAGGCGATTGAGCGATTACCGCCGGTCTATGCCCTCGTCATCACGTTGCGGTACTATGACCGGATGCCGGTCAAACGCATTGCCGAGTTTTTGAACTTGCCGCTGACAACCGTCAAATGGCGGCTGCATCAGGCCAAGCAATGGTTGAAACAATTCATGCAGCATTCCGCAGAAGCTGTTCATGTCGCCAGTGGCGACGCCCAGAAACGATGAAAAACGCCACAGGCAGGAATGCCTGCGCCACTTTTTTCGGAGGAGATTATGGAAAAAGAGCACGAACAGGAAATTCGCAAACTGGTTAATGTATTGAGACGAACGGCTCGCATGGCCACTCAAGCGATGTGGTGTTGGAGCGCCAGTGAACAGTCCCAAACGCATGCGGCTCAGTATGGCGCACAACAGTACAACCGCATCTTTCATCGTTTGAAAGAGCTGGACCCATCCGTCAGTACGATCTTCGGGCCACTGGATGAACACGCGCCGCTGGAAGTAGTAGGCATGGCCTGTCGTCAATTGGCGGCCTACTATGAAGACGAGCTGGAAGAAGCGGCTGCCAAGGAGGGCCGCCACTATCGTCGTCGTGACTGGGGCTCGTTCTACGAAACGGCTTACGAAGCTGGCCCATTCAAAATCTTCTTCGGACGCACGTTCAAAGACCTGGAAGAGCTGGGCAGAATGATTCGCGAGTGCATGCCGCCATGGATGCGCGGCGAAGAATGTCAGACCAAGAGCGAAGAGTCGAAGTCGGCGGCCAGCAGTGGCACAACGACAGAGACGAAAGGCATGAGTTGAGTCAAATGCGCCAGCGGCCGGTTGTCACCACTGTTCCGTGTCTGAGTGGGCTTGCCAGTGACGACTCGTGCGCGGCGCGCCGAGCAGATAATCAATCCCAAGCCACAGACTGCGACTGTGGTGAAAGAACGCCAACGGGAATAGAACAGCGATGAGCAGCAGCGGAACGATCATGGCTTCGCTCGATGGAGTCATGAATAAGAACAAAACAAGATAAGCTGCGATAATCGCTATTTCTGTGGCAATCACGTTCACGTAAATGGCGCCGATGAAATAGCCCTGCTCGCGTTCGAACAGATAGCCGCACGTCAAGCAACGTGGCCACATTTGAAACGGTGACCGATAAAGCGGCGATTGGCCGCAGGCCGGGCATTGTAGCTTGAGGCTATGTCGCACGATCTGTCCAATTCGTTGTCGGCGCATCGGGCTTATTATGGTTGAGTGCGGCAAGCCGTTCAAGGCGAGGGTTCATCTTGGGCAGAGACTCTAAGCAACATGACAAAAGTTCGGGGCATTTTTCGAGTGCTGCGACACGTCGCAGCTTTGGCCGGAAAGCGGTGACACGTCACCGCACGCCAAAACGTCCCGTCCCCCCAAAACCTCCCAGAACGTTTGTCCGGCTACTTAGCGAAGCTCGTATTGATCGCGTTGGTTGGCTCGGCGATGCAGCGCTCAAGCTGCTCTCGCCGACAACGGCTCAGCGAAGTTCGATCAGCTCCATCGCGCGTGTGACTTCGGGATTGCGCATGAACCAGCGCCAGACATTTTCAGTGCGCAGGTTCTCTGCGCTCAGCAGCGTGATACCGAGGTCAATGCCGATGACATCGGGATTGACCCAGCCGGTGGTTGGATTGAACGCGTCGGTGAAACCGTAGCGACCGTAGATGCGGTCGCCGAACCGCTCGTGCATGGTCAGCAGCGCCGGCAGGCAAATATCCGGCGCGAACATCAGTGAGCCGCCGGCAGCGCAGGGCACGACCGTGCCGTCAATACGTCCGTCGCGCGGTAAGCCGGTTGGCGGCGGCCCGCCCCACGCGCAGTAACGGTGTTGCCCCTGTTGCAGGCAGTCCGAGGCGGTGATGCCCCATACGTTCTCTGAGTAGCTATTGGGAAACTCGCGCGCCAACCGAATGCAGAACTCGCGATGGGCGCGCGTGGCTGTCACCGAATTGGCGAACCAATCAATCTGTTGGCCCCTGGCTTCGCGCCGATGGCGAAAATCTATCCAAGCGTGTGAATACTGATGGATAAACAATGGCGCGGCGCCGTAGATGTAGGTATAGCCTCGATAGGTAATCGGATTGCGTACCCAGGCATACCAAGCGTCGGCGGGAATCGGATGGGTCGGCGAGCCGATGGCCAGCAGATACAGGATCATGTGTTCGCTGTAGACCGACCAGCGTGCGCTGAGAAAGCCCGATTCGGGTTTCCAGCCATGCGAGAAAATCGCCGGATCACCGTTCAACATCCAAGGAAAATCAACGCGCTCGTAAATCAGCGTGGCGAGCCGAACAATCTCAGGGTCAGCCTGGAAATACTGTCGCGCCGTCAGCACGCCCGCTAGCAGCAACGCCGTATCAATTGAAGAAACTTCACTGTCCCACTGTCGGGCGCCGGTTGTAGCGTCCATCCAGTGGTAGAACCAGCCATTTTGATGGAAGGCGCGGTTGGCCAAAAATCGCAGCGTTGCGCGCACACGCTCGCGCGCCTGTTCAGCATCAACCCATTGACGTTCTGCGGCGATGCAGTAAGCCGTCAGCCCGAATCCCGTTGAAGCGATGCTCGCCACGTTATGACGGAGCGTGCCGTCCGTTTTGGCGCGGTCGCGTATCAGGCCCGTCTCTGGCGCTTGGTGCTCCCAGAAGAAAAGAAATGAGCGACGCGATAAGTCTTCCAGGAATGCGTCCTCATGCTCCGACAATTGGAATGAAGTGGACACGCTCGTTGACGACGATTTGCTCAGGCGGCAGGCTGTAGGCACAAACCCCATCTGAGCTATGGCGCCAATCAGCAGGCTACAGATGATCGAGTGAATTAACATAGAGGTCGCAAAGTATGAAGTCATCGCTCCTGAACGAAGAAGCTGGCTTGAAGTCCGCCGACGGAACTGTTGCCGACAAACACGATGAACTCGCCTGGCTCGACAACAAATCTCATCTGGCGATTGTAGAAGCCGAGATGTTCGGGGCCGAGCGTGAATTGGACACGGCGCGTTTCTCCCGGCTGGAGCGTGATTCGTTGAAATCCCTTCAACTCTCGCACGGGGCGGGTCACACTGGCGACGACATCTCGGATGTAGAGTTGCACCACTTCGTCGCCGGCGCGCTGACCGGTATTTTGGACATCAACACTGACAGTCAGTCGGCCATTGGTTGGGATGCGCTGATGACTTAATTGCAGATTGGAGAGAGCGAAGGTGGTGTAGCTCAGTCCATAGCCGAACGGAAAGAGCGGCGTCCACGGCGCGTCCAGGTACTTGGATGTGTATTTGTTGTTCACGTCAGGCGGGCGGCCAGTGTTTTTGTGGTTGTAATAGAGAGGGACTTGTCCAACGTGCCGCGGGAACGTCACGGGCAGCTTGCCGCCGGGATTGACGTCGCCGAACAATACATCGGCAATGGCATGACCGGCTTGAATGCCAGCGAACCAGGTTTCTAAAATGGCCGGCACGTTTTCGGCGATCCAGTTGATCGTCAACGGACGACCATTCATCAGCACCACCACCACCGGTCGGCCTGTGGCGTGAATCGCCTTGACTAAATCCAGTTGACGACCGGGTAGATCAAGCGAGGTGCGCGATGCCGCTTCACCGCTCATCTCAGCCGATTCACCGACGACAACCAGCGCAATGTCCGATTGGCGCGCCGCGCGCACAGCTTCAGCCAGGCCGTCCGTTGAATCGCCGTCAATGTCGCAACCTTTAGCATAGTGAATGCGCGTGTTGGGCGAGACTTTGGCTCTGATGCCCGCCAGCACGGTGACGACGTCTTCTTTGCGGCCGTCGCCGCTCCATGAACCGAGCGGCGCGGCTTGGTCATCGGCCAGCGGGCCGATAATGGCGAGCGATTGTAGGTTTTTGCTTAACGGCAGCAGATTCCCATCGTTCTTCAATAGCACCATCGAGCGGGCTGCCACCTGGCGCGCTGCTGCCACGTGCGCTGGATTCAATAGCACGGCGCGTTCACGCGTCTCGTCAGCGTAGGGTTGGTCGAACAAACCAAGGCGAAACTTGATGCGCAGGATACGGCGCACGGCCTCATCAATTGTTTTCATGGAGAGCTGGCCAGAGCGCAGCAATTGTGGCCCATGCTGGTTATACAGACGGCTGACCATCTCCATGTCCGTGCCGGCATTCAAAGCCAGTTGCGCGGCGTCGGCGCCGTCAGTGGCGAGTCCATGCTTGATCAGTTCTTCAACCGCCGTGTAATCACTGACGACGAATCCATCAAATTGCCATTCCCCTCGCAGGACCTTGGTTAAGGTGAACGGATTCGCTGTTGCCGGCACGCCATTCAAGTCATTGAATGCCGTCATGAGAGTGCCGACGCCGGCCTCGACGGCTGCTTTGAACGGTGGGAAGTAAATCTCGCGCAGTGTCCATTCAGACATGTCGGTGGTATTGTAGTCGCGTCCGGCTTCAGCCGCGCCATAGGCGACCCAGTGCTTGGCGCAGGCGACGACTTTGTCCGGCGCGCTGTAGTCTTGGCCTTGAAATCCGCGCACGCGCGCTTGCGCCATCACGGAACCGAGATAAGGGTCTTCGCCAGCGCCTTCGACGATGCGTCCCCAGCGCGGATCACGGGCAATATCCACCATCGGGGCAAACGTCCAGTGAACGCCGGCTGCGCGGCTTTCAGCCGCTGCAATGGCAGCGGCGCGTTCGACGGCAACGGGGTCCCAACTGCTGGCTTCACCAAGCGGCACAGGAAAGATCGTGCGGTAGCCGTGGATCACATCGAAGCCAAACAGCACCGGAATTTTCAAGCGCGACTGTTCGACGGCGATGCGCTGCAATTCATTCGTGCGTTTCGCGCCGCGCACATTCAGCGTCGCGCCGAGCAACCCGCGACGGATCAGCTCAGGATGCTCCTCGCGGTAGCGTCCGTCGGCGTGGCCATCGAGTTGTTGAAGCTGGCCGAGCTTCTCTTCCAACGTCATGCGGGCTAGTAGCGCGTCAATCTTGCGTTCAATCTCATTGGCCTTCGGGTCAATCGTGTTGCCGGACGGCTCAAGATAGGCACGCGTCATGGAGGCGAGCAGAAGCCCGACGACAAGGCACATCATGACCAGCGCAACGCTGGTTAGGCGTTGCTGGTGAGCACTCGCGCGTGGTGACGGTCTGTTGTTCATAAGCGGCTGGAGGATGAGCCAATCAAAAACTAAATCGCGCTTGGAATTCGACAACGCGCCCGGCCAGCCCACGTGATGCCCGGCCAAAATTGGGATTGTCAGCGAACGTGCCAGGATCGAAGAAATTCAATGGCGACAGATTCAGTTCATTGAACGCGTTGAGAAAATTGAATCGCAGTTCCAGCTTAGCGTTTTCGCCCAGTCCGGGAATTCGCGGCAGGCCAGTTTGTTTGACCAGACTCAGGTCCGTCGCGCGATAGCGCGGTCCACGAAACGAGTTGCGTCCGATACCAGGCGGGTTGACCCGAGCCGTCGGTCCTGGTGGATTGGCATTCGGATCAATACGGACGGTCAGGTCAAAATAACGCGCGCCGCCACCAGGGAAGTTGCCGCCCGGTCGAATGAAGGCCTGGTCGCTATGATCGTTCAGTGCGCCGCCATAATAAGCAATCGGACGAATGGGTCCGTATTGCTCGCCCGTGGCGAACCGAAGACCTTGGCCGAATTTCACCGTGTAGGGTAACGACGAGCTGGCCGTGAGGATGCCGTTGATCTGCCATCCGCCTAGGACCTTGCCAATCCAATCGCTGCGCCGATGGAAGATCGGCACATCCCACAATCCCGACAGGACAAAGTGGTGTGTCACGTCGTAGTCTGACGGACCGCGTTCGGTGGCGATGTCGCCGGGGAACGTTTGATTGGTGGGCGCGCCAGGGCCTTCGTAGGAAAGCGTATCAATGCTCTTGCTCCAGCGGTAAACTGCATCGAAGCGGAACCCTTGTGCAAAGTTTCGCGTCAAACGAGCGAGCATGCCGTGGTAATTGCCGTTGACGTCAGGTCGCAGGAAATAGACAGGCCTGAAAAACGGATTCGGCTGCAGGATAATGTGCAGCGGCACGATGCGAATCAGTTTGTGGCTACTGCTACCCTGGTAACCGAGCGCGGCAACAAAATTCCAGGGCAATTGATATTCAGCGTCTAACGAAAAGTTGTAGACGTAAGCATTGCGTAACTGCGGTTCCGTGCCGTAGATCTCCACCTGGCTGCCGCGCACCCCACCTGTTTCCGGGTCAATTCCTTGCGCCAGATGAGGGTTGACCGGATAACTCGTCAGCGCATTGCTTGTGCCCAACGCGTAGACAATGCGGCAAAAGGGAAAAGGGAACAAGCCGTCGGCGCTGGACCCGCAGCGACTGATCACATGACGCGCAAAGAAGGGAGGATTGCCTCGCGTATTGCCAAACAACACGCCAGGCGTGCGGTTGTAGCCAATGCCGAATCCACCGCGCCAGACGAGCTTATCGGCAAACCGTTTGGGGCTCCAGGCAAAGCCGAGGCGTGGAGCAAAGTTGTTCCGATCCGGCTCAAACAGTTGATCCATGACTACCAGCTTGGAGCGCACCAGATCACCAGGTGGAAACACCAGATTACTGAGCCGCCCGCGCTTTTCTCTGAGCGGCGTGAAGTATTCATAGCGCAACCCAAGATTCAATGTCAGGTTGGGACGGAGCTTCCAATCATTCTG
Organism: Blastocatellia bacterium; assembly: GCA_025054955.1. Classification (NCBI taxonomy): domain Bacteria; kingdom Pseudomonadati; phylum Acidobacteriota; class Blastocatellia; species Blastocatellia bacterium. Next base: position 61,556 of record JANWZE010000006.1, read on the forward strand.
CACAAATAAACCGTAGTTGCTATAGCGAAAATAACGTTGCGCGTCAGCCGGCAAGCCCGTATTTGGATCAGCGTTGATCTGTTCTTCAAACGGGGCATCATTAGCTAGATTGTAAATCCCCTTGAAAATGTATAACGGGCGCGCGCCGCCAGCCAGATTGTTGTTGTCGTGTTCCTTGCGAATTTCTACGCCGAATTTCCAAGCCATGTTGCCACGTATCCAGGTGAGCGTATCGCGGAACTCGAATGTGTTCTGCGCAAAAATGCCTGGCGTTGTTTCAGAGCGTTCAACGCCGATTTCCAGTAACAAGGTTGCTGGACCCTCAACACGAATACGCGGGACACCAAAATTCACATTAGGGTTATCGGCGACCTCATTGAATGAGAAGCGCGTGAAGTTGGCGCGGGCTTCATTCAGCAACGTGGCCGAAATCGTGCGAATCCACGATACCGTTGCCGCCGAGTTGAGCGGCTTAGACGCCAGGTCGCCAACTGGGCGGCTTTGCGCCAGGTTCTTGAAGTCATCACGGCGCGTCACATAGGTGCTGACGAAAAACTGATCATTGCCACGATGGAAATCAATGCGTGTGTTAAACTGATTCCCGCGATTGCGATTGGGAAACATCAGCCGAACGAATTGAATGTCGGGAATGCCGTCCAACCCACCGCCCGTTGTGTTACTTTGCCGAACATAACGCCCCAGTCCACCGGTCAATGATCCAATGTCCAAACCGCCTGGCACAACCCGGCAGAGCATCGGGTTATTGTTCAACAACGAGCAATCGGCTGGCAGCTCGCTCAGAATCCGAGGTTCGACGCCAGGGATGGCAAACAAGCGGGCCGTCACACCTCCCTGTCGTTGCGTCATGACCAGTTGACGGAATTGCGGGGTTTCCACATAGGTGCTCGAGAAAGTCGTCAAATTATTCCGCAAGCCTTCATACGAGAAGAAGAAGAAGAGCTTATTTCTTACGATCGGCCCGCCCAGGCTGCCTGCAAACTGTCGGAACCGTTGCTCAACACGTTCCGGTGGCGCATTCTGATTGGGATCGCCGGTGATGCCGCCATATTTATTGAATGCGTTCAAACCCGGCTCATTCAACTTGAAGACCAGGCTACCATGAAACTCGTTTGTGCCGTTTTGGGAGACAACTTTGATTTGCGCGCCGGTGTTGCGTCCATCTTCAGCGGAATAGGTTGTTGTGGTGACGCGAATCTCCTTAACCGATTCCTGATTCGGTGTCACCACCGCAGCGCCAGCCCAACCGAGACTGTTGACGCTCACGCCGTCAATCTGATAGTTGTTGGCCGAGAGCCGTTGCCCGTTGGCGCTGATAGGAACTTGGTTTTCAACCTGGAAGATCGAGATATTGGAACCACCCGGCCCCGTCGTGTTGGGCAAGCCCACGGAGCCGCCGTTACTAGAACGCGCGCCAAGGCCAAATACGCCAGGGGTCAGTCGAATCAATTCGTACGGATCACGTCCAAACTGCGGCAACCGCAACACCTCACGCGTGGTAATGGCGCGATCAATGTTCGGATTCTCTGTCTTGAGCCGCTGCTCGGCTTCAGCGGTGACAGTCACCGTCTCCACTACCTCGCCGGGCTCCAACGTGACATTGATGCCTTCAATCGTCTCAGCCGTGACGACGATGTTATCCAATACCTTCTTCTTGAAACCGACATACTCAACCGTTAGGGTATACTGCCCCGGCGGTAATCCGGCAATGCGATAAAACCCCTCATCGCCGGCGACGGTCTGACGTTCTTGACCGGTCTCTTTGTTGGTCAATTTGATCGTCGCTCCGGGGATCACAGCTCCCGTTGGATCGGTCACCAAACCTTGAATGCCAGCTTTGAATTGCGCGCTGGCCGTTGTCGCGCCGTACACGATGATGAGGGCAGACAAGATCAATCGAACTGTGACAGAAAACGCGCGACCCATATTCCAAACCCTCCTGTGGCCGATCGCTGGTTGCCGCATGGGGCAAGAAATCGGCCCCGCATGGAGACCACCGCAATGCCGGAGCATCTGCATGCGTGCCGTTTGCAGTGTAGGATTTTGCCTCAAAGACCGGCGACCAGCGACCAGCCGCGCTTACCCCATTAGTTGCCGATTAGCTTACCGTTGAACTGGATGTTGTCGAACAAAGCTGCCGCCCGGTTGTCAGGGTTCGCTGTGCTAATGACAACCTGCATATAACCTTTGATGAAGAACGGCCCCGGTATGCCTTGTTCCAGATTGGTGATCTCCAGCGGCCCACTGGTTTGCTCCTGGCCGCCGAGCTCAGTGACATAATACTGAATTTTCCGTTTCCCATCGGTATCCCGGAAGTAGCGCAAGCGCATGTTGATCTTTTCGCCTGAATCATAGGTTCGCGGGAACGCATAGAAGGGGAACGGACCGCCAAACGCAACGACTTCATGGGCATCGGTGTTGACAATGAACTGGCCGCTGCCGGCAATCGCCGTATCAATGATGATCCCGGCTTCTTTCCGTGGCGAGATTGGTGTTCCGTTCAACACCAGATCGAAACTGAAATCGAAGAAGTCGTTAATTCCGAACACCGCCGGCTCTTCGCCGTCTTCCGAGAGTGCCCAATCATGACGATTGGCAAATTGCCCCGGATGGCTCACTTTCGTGTCGGCAAAGGCCACAACGGGTAGCGCTTTGAGTGAATCAAAGGTTGAACTCGGATCGCCACCATGCACCACACGCGGCAGAATGACAATGTCATTGGGGCCACGTTGAGCCGTCGCGACCTGAACACTTGGTATAGCAAAAATCCCTAGCAGAACCGCTGTTAAAACTATTTTCTTCATAGAGTCTCCTCCGTTGAAATGTGTTTGGTTGAAGTTTCTGAATCCACACTCACCCCCCAAGAATGCGATTCAAATTTGTTTTCTAGAATTTGAGATTCGACAATCGAACCGGGCATGCCTAAGTATACCGATTTCGATGGGTAAATACCACCCATCGGAGTTCCGTGGCTTAGAGCTTGCTAGAGTTAGTTTACGGTGAGAAATATTTCCAAAAATTTCTCGCCTCGGTTGAGGTGAGGCAAAGCCGCTCAGGACGATCCGCCAAACCGAGCCAGCAACGCGCAGATATCGTTGGCAGCCGCGGTCACCTCGGTGATTGGGCCGGTGTGGTCGTTGGCCATAATACTGAACACGAGCCGTTCGCCCCGCGCCGTCGTCACGTAGCCGGACAGCGTTGATGTATAACGCAGCGTGCCTGTTTTGGCGCGAACGTTGTCTTGCGCCGGCGTGCCGCGCATGCGATGTTCCAACGTGCCGTCTATTGAGGCAATGGGGAGAGATTCGATATACACCTCGCGGTGTGGCTGTTGGTACATGTAGCGCAGCAAATCAACCGTCGTGGCCGGTGTAATGAGATTATGACGGGATAAGCCGGAACCATCGGTCAACACAATCCCCTGACGGCGTGCATTGGCCGTTTTCAGTAATTCCAGGATCAGGGTGATGCCTTTCTCGGCTGTTCCTTCTTGAGCGACGACCGCGCCGATTGTGCGCAGCAATAATTCCGTATGAAGGTTCTGGCTGATTTTGTTCACAATGCGCACTGCCTCAGCCAGCGGAATAGATTCGACGAACGCCAGTTCTTTCAGTGTGGACAGATTCAGGGGATCATGTTGGCGCATGCGGGCATCGGCATGGCGGATGCGGCCTGTCAGTTTAATGCCACGTCGGGCCAGGCTCTCAGCAAACAGTGTGGCGGCGTACAGCGCCGGTTTGTGAACGGCAATGTAGCCGCGGTAGCCTTCGCTCTGCGTCGGTATCGTTCCCCAGATTTCCAACCGGTTGTCTTCCAACCCTCGGCGAATATGGATCTGCTGGGGTGTATCAGCCGCCGTCGTCACAGCTTGATTGATGATGGTGACATAGGCACTTTCTGGCGAAACAAAGACGCGAGCCGGCTGCCCCGGCGCGTGGCCGGGCAGTATCGTCAGCGCAATTGAATTGTCGTCAACCGACAAGGCGCTCACTTCGCTGCCATACGACCATTGCAAGTCGTCCCACTCCCAGGCGACGCCAAGCGGCGGCCCGGCAAAGTAACTCTCATCGCCGACCAGATCGCCGCGGATTTCACGTAGCCCAGCTTTATAGAGTTGCTCTGCCAGGTAGTCCAGCGGTGTCAGCGTCCCGCCCAGGCCAGCGCGACTGGACAGATTTGGATCGCCTCGACCATAGAGGATGAGGTCGCCCGTCATGATGCCCTGTGAATTGGGCGACGAAGCCCCATACACGGACGTGCGGAAGCGATACGACGGTCCTAGATGAACGAGCGCCGCTGCTGTCGTGTAAAGTTTCATGTTGGAGGCCGGCACAAACAACTGTGTCGCGTGACGACTGAAGAGAACCCGTTTGCGATCCAACGATTCAATCAGTATGCCCCAGCGCGTTGTGGCGAATTTCGGTTGCTCGATGATCTGGGTAATGGCTTTTTGGAGTTGAGCCGCTGAATGGATCGGCGCCGGTTTGCTTCGTGCCGACACAGCCGGCTGTGACCCGGTCGCGCCGGCGACGGCGCCAGCGCGGCGGACCGATTGGGCTACCGGCCTCTCGGTCACAGAGAGAGACAAGAGCGTGACAATCATTATCAGCCGAATGGCTCGTTTCATACGTGTGTTAATCCTCACCAATGAGTGGTGATCAACCTTACTGCATCGAGCTTTGGAAATCAATCTGATTGATTGGTCAATGAGCAATGCGCTATAGTTGAAATTTAGCGCGGGTAAGGTGAGCAGCCATGGATGGTACGGTGTTAGATCAAAAAGAGCAGCGTCTATTGAGTTACCTTGAATCATTGGGATCGGTGATCGTGGCCTTTTCTGGCGGCGTAGATAGCGCCTACGTGGCGTATGCAGCGTCGCGCGCCCTGCGGGACCACGCATTAGCCGTGACGGCGCTCAGTCCGAGTTATCCCGACAGCCAGAAACGCGACGCCGTCGCTTTTGTTCAGCAGTTTGGGCTCCGTCACCAATTCATCACGACCGACGAAATGAGCGACCCGAACTATCGTCGCAATCCAGCCAATCGGTGCTATTACTGCAAGACAGAACTGTACGCGAAACTGGCTCGGCTGGCCAAGGAGTGGGGATTTGCGGCCATCTGCGATGGTGTGAACGTGGATGATCTCAGCGATTTTCGTCCGGGTCGCCAGGCTGCCAAAGAGGCCGGGGTACTCAGCCCGCTGGTTGCGTGTGGAATCAATAAAGCCGAGGTACGGGCGCTGTCGCGCCGTGCCGGTTTGCCGACGTGGGATAAGCCAGCCTCGGCTTGCCTGTCGTCGCGCATTCCCTATGGTATGGAGATCACGGTGGAAAAACTCAAGGCGATCGAAGCTGGTGAGGACGTTTTACGCGAGTTGGGATTCCGTGTATTTCGTGTGCGACATCACGGCCAGATCGTTCGATTGGAGTTTGGCAAAGATGAACTGGCGCATGCGATGAGACCGGAGGTCACCGAGCGATTGATCCGCGAATTTAAGGCGCTCGGCTTTCTCTTTGTGACGGTTGACTTGGAAGGCTATCGCAGCGGCGCGCTCAATGAAGCGTTGAAGTCGCCATTGCCCGTTTTGGGCGATCTGCAAAGGGACGGCGGCCATTGAGGCGCGCTCAATGAAGCGTTGACGTCGCTATTGCCCGTTTTGAGCGATCTGTAAATGACGCGGAGTGAGGGATGCGTAATCACACTTGGTTGAAGTCGCCATTGCCTGTGCTTAGGTGATCGGCACAGCGCCACGCCGAACATGAATATCCAGCATATCAGCATTCCAGCAACCGACGGTTTCCAATTAGCTGCCACGATCTATCAGCCTGAGCCGCTGCCGGCCATAAACCGCATCGTGCTGATCAATTCGGCAATGGCTGTGAAGCGAGCCTTCTATGACAAGTATGCTCGATTTTTAGCCGAAGCCGGACTTGTCGTCATCACGTTCGATTATCGCGGCATCGGCGATTCCCGTGCGTCTTCGCTCAATGGGTTCGCCGCCACGGCGCGTGATTGGGCAGAGAAAGATATTGCCGGCGTCATTGAGTGGGTCTCGAAGCAATTTCCTTCAGCCGCGCTCCTGGTCGTTGGTCACAGCATCGGTGGACAATTGCTGGGCTTGTTACCCAATCATCAACGCATCATGGCCGCGCTGGCGATTGCTGCTCAGAGCGGCTATTGGGGATTGTGGGACCCGCCGCGCCGGCGTTACTTGATGCTGCTATTCTGGTATGTCGTGCTTCCGTTGACGACTAACTTGTGCGGCTACTTCCCTGGCAGCCGTCTTGGCATGGGCGAGGATGTGCCCGCTGGTGTCGCTCTGGAGTGGGCGCGTTGGGGACGGAATCCGAACTACCTCATCGAACACGAAACGACGCGCGAGCGATACCGAGCGTTCAACGCGCCCATCCTGGCCTATAGTTTTGAGGATGATGCCTACGCCCCCAAACGAACGGTAGAAGCCCTGCTGCGCTTTTATTCACAGTCTACTGTGTGTCACCGTCACGTTGCGCCACGCGAGCTTGGTGTTCCAGCCATCGGGCACTTCGGTTTCTTCCGCGAAACGCTGAAATCTACGTTGTGGGTTGAAACACTGGCTTGGTTACAACAACACTGAGTCTCCTC